>DATNQN010000147.1 GCA_036703985.1 Leptolyngbyaceae cyanobacterium | reverse complement strand
AGTGCTTAGACTGGAAAGCCCGTGGTGTTCAGTTTGTTGAGTCTGTACCAAAAAGTTTGATTGAGGAAGTTCAAGCAAAAATTGAGCCATTGTTGCTGTAACAATCATTATAAAGGTTATGGTTTTATGCGATCGCAGTTATAGCCATAATACCAATCGAGTTCCCACATTTTCCCTTAACTACTGCAAGCCGAGAAGCGAGGCACGAAGCAATGGCTGTTCCAAGCGGTATAAAGGGTAGAATCAAGCTAGTTTTTCTCTGGAGGTAAAACAAGTATGTTTTTTCCAGTTTACCCTTGGATGTATGCACTTGTATTCATAACTTTGTTGCTCACATGGCCTCTTTATGTCGTTAGTAATTTTGGCATACTCTTACTATGTCTAGTCATCAACACCAGTATTTTTCTGACAGTAGTATGGTTCATAAACAGTCCTGAACTTAGTTTTTGGAGGGGATTAAGTTTACTTTGTGAATCGTATTCAACAGGCTGTGCGAACATCACGATGCTTTATATTATTCCTCTCCTATTGGCTTATTATGTTCTAATGATAATTGCAACTTGTAAAGGTTTTTGGCAGGGAAAAAATTATACAAAAAATTGGTGGATTAAAACAATTTATAAACGCTTCCCTATTAACGCTAGAGGTGATGATTTGCGACTCGATCTGGCTCTAGATTTCTATGAAGTAATTTTCGGATGTAATAAAACAATAAGAGTTGAGCATTTAGAAGCTAGACCTAATGGTGATGTGATATCAGCGATAAAAACACTAACAGTGACCGTTCCCGCTGGGGTTGATTCTGGAACACGTTTGCGTATACCTGGAGAAGGAGATGCTAGCCAATATGGCGGCAGTCCTGGAGATCTGTATATCTATCTTCTGGTGCCATTAGAAAGTGGGGAATTTAAACGTGATGGTACTAATGTCATTTCAGAAATAAGGATTACAACAGAAGAAGCTGAGCGAGGTGGAGAAGTTACTGTAAATACAATCGATGGAGAGGCGAAACTTATGATTCCTCCTGGAACAAATAGTGGTGATTATTTAACTTTAAAAGGACATGGTGTACCAAAGCTTGGTTCCCCTACAGATAGGGGAGATCACATTATCCAAGTTGTGTTCTAGCAGTAGGTGTTGAAGCTGAACAATTGATTGACAAGCTAATCATAAAAGTTCATCTTTTTCTAATGAGTTCAGGCATTCTTTCTCCCGGAGTTTTGGAAAGTGCGGCTGTGTGGACGGCAACTGGTTTGGAAGTTCGGGTAATATTTCTAGACTTGAGTACGTTATGACTGCATCTAGTGTTTTAACACTATATTCAGAGCCAAACTACCTCTATTTTGTAGTGTTTTGTAGTACGATTGATGTGGTTTACTGACCCTTGTTGCTATTGACCATGATTCGATCGACTACGCCCGATGACACCACTGCTCTGATCGCCCTAGCTGAGGCAACTGGGCTTTTCCCGCCGAGTGCGCTAGAGTTGTTGCGCCAAATGTTGACCGATTCTTTGGAAGCAAACAGCAACACAGAAGCCTTCTGGATCACTGATGATGACAACGGGCCAGTGGGAGTTGCCTACTGTGAGCCGGAACGGATGACAGACAGGACTTGGAATCTGCAATTAATTGCGATTCACCCCGATCGCCAAAGGCAAGGACGCGGTACGAAACTGCTACGCTACGTAGAGCAGGCATTGAGGACACGCAGGGGGCGCGTGCTGCTGGTGGAAACTTCCGGGATGCCGGAGTTCGATCGCACGCGGGCGTTCTACAGGAAGTGCGGCTTCGAGGAGGAGGCACGCATTCGGGACTTCTACGCAGCGGGCGATGATAAGGTTGTGTTCCGCAAAGTGTTGAATGCAAACTAATGGTCTATGTCAATAATTTTGATAGGTTAAAATAGTCTAAATATTGGTAGTTAATCAAGCCGTTGCAGAAGATTTATGCCAATTATCAAACGTAACAGAACTCTACTAAAATTTCAAAAAGACAAAGGTTACAGTCTTTTTATAATAATGCTGTTTGGTTTACCCTGCCTCTTATCAGGATTGACAATTATTACTTTGTTCGGTAAAGTCACAACGCTCAATTGTAATCGCCTTCAAATAAAGCAGGTGTCTTGTGAAATTATCTCTTCTAGATTGTTGGGCAGAAAAGTTACTTCTCTTACAAATGGTATGTTAAAAGGTGCGGAACTAGAAAATGGTACCTTAAAAGGTACGGAAATAGAACCAAGTAAAACGAATTACCGAATTAATCTTATAACCAAAAACGGTATAATTCCTTTTACTGATTATTACAGTTCTGGTTTATCTGAGAAGTCCGAAAAAATTGAAAAAATAAATAATTTTCTGGGCAATTCACAAGAGCTATTATTAATAGTTAAACAGGATGATCGTTGGTTTGCATACCAACTTGGAAGCGTTTTTGCATTGGTAGGCGGCTGGCTATTTTTCGATCAATTGATACAACTAACATCAAAGACTTCCCTCACTCTTGACAAAAAATCAGGAAGAATTTCTTTAAGAGAAGGTAATATATTCAAATCGGATTTAAAAGAGCATCCCCTACACGAGATTAAAGCTGTTAAAGTTATTGAAAATTCTGATGATGACCAAGAGGCTAACCCTTATAACATGAGCTTGATTTTAAATTCAGGTGAAGTGATTTATTTAGATACCACAGATTATGAAAAAGCTCCTTACAAAGTCTCTCAATCTATAGAACAATTTTTAGGTCTAGAATCTAGATCTTAGTGAACTTGGTTTAGTAGATTGGTTGACGATTCGCTGAATAATTAACAATTCCAGTGAGGCTTTTAGTTATTGCTTCTGCTAATTTTCAATTTGAAATTACTTTTTTCCCTTGCCTGCCGGATGCAGAACTGTTTTTCCTAAAGACGGTATTGCCAGGTTCGACTCCTGGGTAAGGGGTTTTGGAAAAAGCAGCTTTTTGCTTTAAAGGTATCCTGCGGGAAGACATTCTTTTAGGATTCCTCTACCTTCCATTTATCGAAGTTCTCAGTTCATTAAATTGAGAGCGCGATCGCTCGTTCCATAACAACAATAAAAGGAGGATCTAAAGTGCATGGCACGCACCAAATTTGAGCGGACGAAACCACATATTAATATCGGCACGATCGGTCATGTCGATCATGGCAAAACTACCTTGACAGCAGCAATTACTAAGACTCTGGCAGCATTGGGAAAAGCCAAACCGCTAGGCTACGAACAAATTGATGCTGCGCCAGAAGAACAGGAACGGGGTATTACTATCAATACGGCTCATGTTGAGTATGAAACTGATACTCGACATTATGCTCACATTGATTGTCCCGGTCATGCCGACTATGTGAAAAACATGATTACGGGTGCTGCTCAAATGGATGGTGCCATTCTGTTAGTTTCAGCAGCAGATGGTGTGATGCCGCAAACTCAGGAACACATCTTACTGGCACGTCAGGTTGGCGTTCCTTACCTTGTCGTTTTTATGAATAAGAAGGACATGGTAGAGGACGATGAACTTTTGGAATTAGTAGAACTGGAAATTCGCGACCTTTTGATCGCTTACCAATTTCCTGGGAATGAGATTCCCATTATTGCAGGTTCGGCACTCAAAGCGTTGGAGAAGATGACTGCTAATCCTAAAACTCAGCGGGGTGAGGATGAATGGGTCGATCGCATTTATGCACTTATGGATGCGGTAGACTCTTACATTCCTACGCCAAAACGGGAAATCGATCGACCTTTCCTGATGCCGATCGAAGATGTCTTCTCCATTAAAGGTCGGGGAACGGTTGTTACGGGTAAGATCGATCGAGGCACAATTAAAGTCGGCGATGAGGTTGAACTGGTCGGTCTGAATAATACCTTGCGTGCAACGGTTATTGGCATAGAAATGTTCAGGCAAGTTCTGAATGAAGGAATTGCTGGAGAGAACGTCGGTTTGTTGCTGCGGGGTATCCAGAAGGATGAAGTTGAACGAGGAATGGTGGTCGCTAAACCGGGTTCAATTACACCTCACACTGAGTTTGAGTCGGAAATGTACGTGCTGACGGAAAAAGAAGGGGGTCGCAAAACACCGTTCTTTTCTGGTTATCGTCCTCAGTTTTTCGTGCGAACAACTGATGTGACAGGAACGATTAAATCCTTCACTACAGATGATGGCAGTATGACTGAGATGGTTGTACCAGGCGATCGCGTTAACATGACTGTTGAACTACTCGATCCAATTGCGATCGAGCAAGGAATGCGCTTTGCTATTCGTGAAGGCGGTCGCACCATCGGCGCTGGCGTTGTCTCCAAAATCTTGAAGTAGATTTCCTCCAGACAAACAGGTGCAGAAAGCTCTCTTAGCCCGGAACTTGAGTTCCGGGCTAATAGCTTCAGTCCTCTAAAAGAGGACAAATGACCAGTATTGGAGATGATATGAAACTAAATCAGTTGATTGCTGTATTACAGTCTGTTAAAGCAAATGCCACTAAAGGCAAAACCGAAGTCTATCAACTCTCTCAGAAAAGCGCACTGTTTCAAGGGTTGAGTCGAACTTTTCAACCTAGAGAAGAGGATGGATTTGTTTATCCTCCTGAGTCACAAAAGTTGACGCTGAAGGCTAACGAGTTGATTGATAAATTTGTGCAATCTTGCTCTGAATATTTAGACCTAGCAGCTACTCAAGACTACGCGAATACTGAGGCTAAGGCATCGGTTGTTGTGGATGGGCAAACTATTATTGCAGATGTCCCTGTCTCCTATTTATTATTTCTTGAAAAGCAGCTTCAGGATGTCAAGACATTTATTACTTCATTACCCGTACTTTCTATCGACAAAGACTGGCAACATGACCCCAATCGAGGATGCTATGTCACCAGTCCTAAAGAAACTGTGAAAACTAAGAAAATCACTGATTTTGTCGTTGCCTATGAAGCAACAGAACATCATCCCGCTCAAATCAAAGAAGTTTCTAAAGACGTTGTGGAAGGTATCTGGAGTTTAATTGAGTTCTCAGGAGCGCTGCCTCAAGACCGCGTGAATTTATTGCTTCGTAGAGTGGATATACTGCAAAAAGCAGTGATTCAAGCTAGAGAAGAAGCGAATGGTAGGGAAGTGCAGCAAAAGCAAGTTGCTAGGGCAATTTTTAGCTACTTATTTGCAGATTAAACTATAATGAATTTGGAGTACAAGTTCATTTTTAGCAATTCAGGGTATTTGCAGGTTCGACTCCTGTCCCCCAGCCTATCTGGGGGTAGGCAAATTGGTAAAGCCACCCTGGTGCGTCAAATTCAGAATAAAGCTCAGGTTATTGCTCCAAGTTCATTTTTGAAAACTCGCTCCCTGTATCGCTCTCCGTAGGACAAAGCTAGCGAGACGCGGGTTCAAATCCCGTCCTCTGCTCCAAATATGCAGAGGTAGTTTAGTGGAAAAACCTCACAGCATCAGATTGATTCTGCGGAAACTGGAAATCTCTCATACAGGATCGGCGTTCTAAACCTTCCCCGGCATTCAGGATACGAGTGCCGGGGTTTTAACATGAGACAATCGTTCGTGAGGATAAATCTCCGTCTCAGTACATTCTGTTGATGCACCAGTTCAAAGATATATACTACTGCTGAATGCGATCGCACTCCTTCACATAGAGTTTTAGTCAGAGATATTTCCTCAGCTACCGTTTAACAAAGGTTAAATATGCGAAAACTAAAATATTACGTTGCCACTACACTCGACGGGTTTATTGCTCGCGAAGATGACACATGGGATTGTTTTATTCAGGAAGGCGACCATGTAACACATTATCTTGAATCTTTGAAATCGTTTGATACCGTTATCATGGGGCGAAAGACTTATGAGGTAGGGCTAAAGGTTGGCGTGACCAATCCTTATCCAACCATGAAACAGTACGTTTTCTCGCGCACGATGAAAGAAAGCCCAAATGAGAATGTTGAACTCGTGTCGGAGAACGTAGTTGAAGTAGTAAAAAAATTAAAAAATGAAACGGGCAAAGACATCTATCTTTGCGGTGGCGCGGATTTAGCTGCTATGCTTTTTGCAGAAAACTTGATAGATGCAGTTATCCTAAAAGTACATCCCGTACTGATTGGTTCAGGTATTCCGGCTTTTAAAGAAATTGTCAGTCAGACTAATCTAGAATTCATTGACAGTAAGACCTTTAGTACAGGTGTCGTAGAGCTTCATTATCAAGTGAAGAATTGAAGCGAGGACTGATGCTGATTTGTTGGTATGAGTATATGGAAGAAGTAGAGTAATGTGTCGATTCAAAGCTATAGCAATGGCATTTTACTTAGCCAATTGTATTGAAATTAGCATCATTTTACATTAATAAGTTTATTAATTCTGAGGTGTTAGATGCAATATCCCGATCCGAAAGTTTTACATCCAATGGAGGGCTTTCCTCAAGTTTGTTTTATCAAAAATATTGTTTCAAACCCCAACATTATTATTGGAGACTACACTTATTACGACGACCCTGAAGATTCGGAAAATTTTGAGCGTAATGTACTTTATCACTATCCCTTTATTGGTGACAAGTTAATCATCGGTAAATTTTGCGCGATCGCTACAGGCGTAAAATTCATCATGAATGGTGCTAATCATAAAATATCTGGATTTTCAACCTATCCATTTAACATTTTCGGTTATGATTGGCGGCGGGTTACACCTCAACCAGATGAATTCCCTTTTAAGGGCGATACAGTAATCGGTAATGATGTCTGGATTGGATATGAAGCAGTGATTATGCCGGGGGTAAAAGTTGGCGATGGTGCTATTATTGCTGCTAAGTCTGTAGTTACCAAAGATGTTAAACCTTACACGATTGTGGGAGGGAATCCAGCGCAGGTAATTCGACAACGTTTTTCTGATGAAATTATTAATGTTTTGTTAGAAATTGCCTGGTGGGATTGGGATATTGAAAAGATTACGAGAAATTTAGAGAAAATTGTTGGGGCGGATATTGAGGCATTAAGAAGTTGTGTGTGACTGAGCGCAAGAAAAGCAACCAGATATGAACAACGAGCCTATTTCGAGCAAATCTCAAACTGATTGGCAACGCCTAGTTGCCATGACTGATGAAGACATCGATTTATCTGATTGTCCAGAAATCACCCCAGAAATGTTTGCAACGGCAGTAGTTCGACGGGGATTACCACCTACTAAGAATAAATCTCAAGTTACATTGCGGATTGATAGTGATGTTTTGGAATGGTTTAAATCTCAAGGGCGCGGTTATCAGACGCAAATAAATGCTTTGTTACGAGCTTATATGGACGCCCATCGTTAGTCAACGATCAGTTCCAGAATGACATGGGATGAGATTAAAGCCTCAATCAGAAAACAACCATGAATTATGTACTGGTATTTCGTCCAGAAGTTCGTGAAGAACTAAATGAGGCGTACAATTGGTATGAGAGTAATCCTGTCTCCCAAAGCAGTTGGAGATCTAGAGGCGATCGTCCGGTATATCGCATTGAGCAACCCCGAAGCTGCTAGGAAAGTAGGCCAAAATCTACTCGACAAGACTAAGGAACTGAGTCAGTTTCCATTCAGAGGTCAGATAGTGCCGGAATTCAACAGTCCCAATCTTCAGCAAGTTATTCTCAAGCCTTATCGCATTGTGTTTGGATGAGCTAAATTTAATGCGACAATGGACAAGCGCAGGCTTTTTAAATGTTTTAGCAGAAGATAACCCTCTGTTGATAACTGATATTGCCAGAAAATCTCTTCTTAGTAACCCGGAAAAGGCTAATCTTATTCGCTCTCGAATGGAGTAAAATCGAGGTCGTTAGCATAAACGTTGAGTGAGCAAAATGGGATTAGATGCAGTAGAAATGATATTGGGGTGGGAAGAAGCCTTTGGTATCCAAATAAGTGATGATGAGGCATTTACACTTCACACACCCAAAGATGCGATCGATTTGATCTCAGAAAAGCTTGGTGCATCGGAAATTGCCATAGGAGTGTGTCCAACAGTACGTGCATATCACTCCATTCGACAAGCTTTTCAAACAGTTGTCGGTTTGCAACGTAAGCAAATCTTACTTAATAGTAAGTTGCGAGATATTATTCCCAAATCGCAGCGTCATAACATTTGGAAAAAAGTTTTCTCCTACATAGGAATGCCGAAGTCTCCTTCGCTCAGTTTTGGTGTTGGAATTATTTTTAGTCCCATTAGTATTAGAGATTTGGTAGATTGGTCAGTAGCACGCTATCCCGGTCATTTCATCAGTGCAAACGAGCGGTGGACGCATTCCCAAGTGCGTTCCGTTGTTCGAGCTACAGTTAGGGATGTTGTTGGAGTAATCAATTTTAAAGATGAGGATGATTTCATTCGGAATATTGGTATTAGTTGAACAGGAATAGTTAAGGTAAAATGAGAATTGATGAATCAATACAGCATGATTATTCAATGGTCTGATGAAGATCGACTTTTCCTAGTTACTATTCCAGAATTTGCCGATCGCATTGTCATGCCTTGCACTCACGGCAAAACTCGTGAGGAAGCAATTCGTAATGGCGAAGATGTGATTGAAATGTACTTGGAAGCTTGGGAAGCAGAATGTGAATTTATCCCTGAACCTAACACGCTTCAAACTGTCTAATTATCTTTATTTTCAGAATCAAAAAGGTTACTCTGATGAAATTAGACCGCATTACCAGCAATCCCAATCGGATGAACGCTTAACTTAGTAGGTTACTGCCAGTTATGAATACTGAATCTCTTAAATTAGAATTAATCCAATGGATTTTGTCATTAAAAGATTCTCAAGTATTAAACGAAATCCAAAAAATGAAAGAAAATTCTTATAAAAATGCTCCTACTGTCCAACCTCGTCAATTTGGCTGTGGTAAGGGTATTTTTACTTATGTGGCAGATGATTTTGATGAAACACCCCCCGGTTTTGAAGATTATATGCTGCCATGAATTATCTAATCGATACTCACGTTTTGATTTGGTTTATTGAAGGGAGCGATCGCCTTTCTTACGATGTAAGATGGTTAATTGCTAATCCTGACAATGATATCTATATTAGTCAGGCTAGCTTGTGGGAAATGGCCATTAAGATTAGTATCGGTAAGCTATCATTATCCATTTCGATATCGGAATTGGAGGCGTTTTTGACAAATCACCAGTTTCAAATTTTAGAAACTAAATTTAGCCATTACGAAATATTGCAGAAATTGTCTTTCCATCATCAAGACCCTTTCGATCGCTTGATGATTGCTCAAGCAAAAGCAGAAGATTATACAATTATCACTCATAACAATCGATTTAAACTGTACGAAGTTCGATTATTTGAAATATAATTCGCTGGCGCGAATCGCTTCGTTAACGCCTATGACTATTGAGCAAGGGGTTTATTCGAGATCTATTGTTGAGATTTTTTAACCACAGATATCCACAGATAAACACAGATGAACACAGATATCGGTTCACCTTTATGGTTCACCTAGCTGGGTGAGGTTTCATCTAGATCGCCTTTGTAGTATGGAGTAGTATTCAAGGCAATCTTTATGATTACTCTGACGATGCGCCCTTATGCGGGTGAAACTGACTTGGAAACGATCGCACATCTGCTCAACATCTGTGAAGAAGTCGATCGCTTGGACAAAGGAATGTCTATCTCGGAACTCCGCACGGAATTTAACTCGCCATCTGTTGATCTAGCGCGTGATGTTCGCTTGTGGGAAGATTCTGACGGTAAATTAATTGGTTTCGCTCACTTGTTCGTACCTGAGTCAGGTGAAGTAGTCGATGGTGCGCTGTTTTATCGGGTTCATCCTCATTTTCGCAACAAAGATCTGGAAAAGCAGATTTTTGCTTGGGCTGAGGAAACGATGAGGGAGATTGGACGCGATCGCAATGTGCAGGTGAAACTTGGTTGCAATGCTCGCAATGACGCGCCGTATTACATAGATGTAGCAGAAAATAACGGTTACAGGGCCGATCGCTACTTCTACCAAATGAAGCGCAGTCTCGTCGAACCGATTCCAGAACCCCAGTTCCCAGAGGGTTTTAGCCTCCTAGCAGCCGCAGGTCATCAAGATGCTGAAGCTTTTGTCCAAATGTACAATCAAACGTTCATCGATCACTGGAATCACCATGATTTAACGGTGGAACGGGCTAAGTACACCCTGATTAAACCGAATTATCGACCAGAATTCGACTTAGTTGCAGTTGCTCCCGATCGCACATTTGCAGCGTTTTGCTTCTGTATGATTTACCCAGAGGATAACCAACGCAACGGACGCAATGAAGGCTGGGTGGCTAGTATCGGTACTCGGCGCGGTTTCCGCAAAATGGGATTAGCACGAGCCATGTTACTTACTGGTATGCAGCGATTGAAAGCAGCAGGGATGGATACGGCGAAACTCGGCGTTGATACCCAAAATCCCAACAATGCGCTGCGACTTTACGAGTCGGTTGGTTTTGAGAAGGCTGAAACCTGGGTTTATTACGTCAAGGATCTTTAGCGATCGCATTCTCAAAAAAAATTTTTCCAGCCTCTTGACACCTTTGTAGTATTTATGTAGTATTAATTATGTGGCGAGCAAACAAGAGGCTCAAACCTCTATTTCCAATGGCCATCCGAACCTTGAAAACTGAATAATAACTTGGCAATTTCAACGGACGTTCAGCAAAAACTCTCACAGAGAGGATTTGATCATGCTGTTACTTTACACCAGACTCTTTGGTCTTCCGAAGACTAATTCAGAGTCAAAAAACAGGTTTACTAAGGTTACGTCTAGTCCGTCTGAAAAGGAATTAGAACAAAACGGTTCTAATACTTTAAGACATAAGCAACTTACTGATTCCCTCAGAAAAGTCAGACAGGACTACCATTTAGAACGGCGTTCCTTGTTGTAATCAAATTTTTTAAACACTAAATATAAGGAGGTGCGAGATGGTTCATATTCGATTTGAAGGTCGTTCCTATGATATTGCAGAGCCTCAGCTAGGCGTCACCGCAGGTATGAACGATACTGCGATCAAAGAACGCCTCGCACAGCACTTTGATGTAAATTGCGATCGCTTTCAACCTTACGTAGTCGATCGCAGACCCAGCGGCGATTTGATTGTAAGACCAGAAGCAGTTTACGGTTAACAAAAAGCTTTTGTTCCGCACCCTGACGCGAAAAGCATACACACATTTAGGTTCTAGCTCCGAAAGGATTGTGGGTTCGATTCCCACTAAAGACCTTGGTCTTTATGGCGGAATGGTAAACGCACTGGAAGTTGTGAAACGGCTTTTTAAACTTGTGCGGGATAGATAAAAAGGTAGTTGAAAGTTCACTTCGCGCCCTAATTTAGAAAGCTTACATACTAGCTCATTGGTAGAGCATTCGGCTATTAACCGACTGGTAGCGGGTTCAAATCCCGTGTATGAATTAACAGCTTTTTTGACTTGCACGAAGTGACATTAACTACCACAAATTATTATGTTTCTCGGCTGATTGCCATTAAGTTTTCTGTTCCGCACCCTTACTTGAAAAGCTTACAAACATTCGCTTCATCAGCGAGGAAAATGTAGGTTCGATTCCTACCACCGCCACTTTTAAGGCGGTGTTGAGCAACGGAAGCTCACCAGTTAAAAGCTTTTTTAACTTGTGCGGAATCAACATCGTTAAAATTTCCGTTTCGCGCCCTAACGAACAAAGCATACACACAAGTTAATCGATGTGTCGTAGGTTCAAATCCTACCAGCCCCGTTCGAGGGGCTGTAGCTCAGGGGTAGAGCGCTCGAAGTGCTAAAAGCTTTGGCGACTTGCGCGGAACTTACTATTTCTAAAAGTTGCAAATTCTGCTTCGCATCCTAACAGAAAAAGCATACACGCTTTTCGTAACTATAACGGCCCTAAGGTAGCGATGTTCGAGCGATCGACTAGCGAAGCATTCCAAGTCTCACGCCAGATGAGGTTTGCGCGTCCACTGCCAGAAAAACTGGTAAGAACGGCAGTTGTTTCTTCGCTTTTTTGACTTGTGCGAAGCAACTTTAAAAATTTCACTCCGCGCCCTAACTGAGAAAGCTTACATACTAGCCTAGTGGTTTAAGGCACTTGACTCATAATCAAGCAACCTCTGAAAAAGGTTCGCGGGTTCAAATCCTGCGTATGAAGAAACAGCTTTCTCAACTTGCGCGGAGTGCTAATCATAATCAAATTGAATAACAGGAGGAAAAAATGCTTTTAAATTATTTTATAACCAAAACCCCTTACAAAAATTATCTTCAAAACAGCAATTTACCGATTTCAAAAAGGTTGATTAATGAGCGAACACCGCTTGGGTGAAATTGTGATCGAACGCCCTCGTGGAGGGATGAGAATAAGCGCCAAGAAGCTAAAAGGCTACAAAAAAACTCTCCATCAAATTACTCAAGAAGCAACTGAAGATGGATTGTTATCTCCTTATTTGATCAAGATTAGGAAACGCACGAAGCACTTCTCAGACCATCTTGGGCCATTGCGTCGCTGGTTACGTTCTAAAATCGGACAACGTTGGGATGCTGTTTATAAAGAATTATGCCAGCAGATTGAAATGAGAACGCTAATCGGGCAACATCTTATGCTCCATGTATGGCAATATGTGGAACGAAATGTTGATTTAATTGACGGAGTTCCTTATCCTAAAAAGAGGTACTCATACTCAGTAAATCGTCCGATTGGTTATTGGCGAGATGAGCTTTACGTCCATCCAGATACGGGAATTCTCTGCCTAGCCAAGAAAACACCAAAAAAAGATGTCAAAAAGCAAGATGATGTGGTGGAGATCGATCCTTATCATCAATATCGCAAAATAAATGATGTGTGGTATTTGGTGACACTGAAAGATATTCCCGAAATGGGAAAACCTACAGATATCTTACAGAAAAAAGGGATCGAATCTTGGACGGGAAAACAGCTATACGGTAGGGAAGTCTACGCTATTAGCAAACAACAGTGTAGCAAGAAAGAAATTAAGTTTATCTTGCAACAACTTGCTAAACATTAAAGTTTTTCACTCCGCGCCCTAATTTAGAAAGCTTACATACTAGCCGAATGGTACAGGCGCTTGACTTGAGATCAGGATAATGCAGGTTCAAATCCTGCGTATGAAACAACGGCTTTCTTAACTTGCGCGGGGTGTTAATTAATTTTGCTAATTTATCATTCATTGGAGGTAGCAATGTCTGCCAAAACTATAGAAATTGTGGAACAATTAAAATCGCTGAATTCTCTGGAAACTTCCCAACTAGTTAAGCAGATAGAAGTTACCTTCAATGTAGATGCTTCAGCTAGAAAAACTGTTAATATTCTCCCTGTCATCATCGATCCGATTTGGGATGAACCAAATGAAGGTTTGTTTGATGTAATTCTGGAAGAATTTCCTAGCGAACAAAAGATTGCGGTTCTCAAAGTTATCCGAAGTTTGACAGGCTTGGGATTGAAGGAAGCGAAAGATTTGGTTGACTCAGTTCCGCAAGCGGTGAAATTTGCGATCGCACTTCCCAAAGCTGAAGACATCAAGCAGCAACTAGAAGCAGTGGGTGCGAAAGTTTCTCTCAAGTAATTCTCACTATGAACGAGAAAACGGCTACTTATAAAACGCTGGCTCAAATAGATAATCTCATTCGCGCTTTTAAGGAATGTAGGTTAACTAGGAGTGAATGGAATCATCCAGCACATTTAACTGTTGCGCTTTGGTATCTGTTTCATTACTCGGAACTAGAAGCAACACATTGCATTCGGGTTGGTATTCAGCGATATAATGCTGCCCTTGGTATTCAAACAACACCAAATAGCGGTTATCACGAAACGATTACGTTATTTTGGATTCGGATCGTCAGCAATTTTCTAGCTAATGAACGTGCTAATCGATCGATTGTTGATTTGGCTAATAAACTGATCCAAATTTACGATAACAAGCATCTACCGTTTGAATATTACAGTTGCGATCGCCTGATGTCTTGGGAAGCTCGTACAAACTGGGTTGAACCAGATATGATGTCTCTCGTGAAGTAGTTTTCAAGGATTTTTTACCACAGATATCCACAGATGAACACAGATGAATACAGATAGGTTATTAAAACCTTTCCGATCGTAAAAATTTCTCTCAAATAGTTTATAATGGCGGTTGTCGCCGCGCCCCAACTGGTAAAGCCTACATACTTGACCTATAAGCGAGTAAATGCAAAAAAGCTTTTTCGACTTGCGCGGTGATTTTCACTCTTTTTGCGTGCGACAACTGCCTCCTGAACAATCATCAATTTATAGGAGGTAGCGCCAATGAATACAGCAGAACGCGATTTGCGTTTGGAAATGTTAAATAGCTTGCTTACTACACCTCACCGCAAGCTGGAACAAGTATCAGAAATTCACAAGTTAATTATCGAACTCGACCCAATTTTTTACGGACATTTAGCGGTTTGGTATCAGCGAAACGGTGATGTGCGAGATCATAAGGAAGTGTTTGTTGGCAACTTGCTAACTAGCAATTTAAATGAACATCGGGATGCTGGTTTTGTGATGTTGCAAGAGTTTCCACCTTATGAAGTATCGCGAATTGTGGACTTCATGAAGCAGCATCGCGGTAAAATGCCTCGTTCTGCACGCACAGCAGTCACTCGCTATTTGAAGAAACGGGAAAAAAATCCTGCATTTTTCGATCGCGCTGCGTTGCGGGGACGAAAAGCGATGAAGCATCTCTATGCTACATTGCACATTAAACCAAACGATCGCGCAAATGCGGTTTTGTTCAAAGATACCCCACCAGAGGACAGCCTTGCTTTTATGCTCAAGCAATTGGCAAAAGCGGCATCTGGTGCAGAACAAGCGGCGCTGATTGTAGAGCACAATATTCCTTATACCGTGGCAGTGGGCGCAATCAAGCAAGTTACGCCAACTGTATTGGTAGCGCTGATTAATTCCATGTCGCCTCAAGAGGTAATTAATAACCTTAATTCCCTCAAACAACGGGGTGCAATGGATCACCCAGAAGTGAAGGCGCTGATTGATGGGAAATTGGAAGAAGCGGCAAAAAGCGATCGCATTTCTGCTTATAAAGCACGTATCGCTGGTGATGTTACCGAATTAGATGCGGAAACTGCTGCCAAACTGGAAAAAGTTACTAACGAGCAAGTGAAAAAGCGCGGTAAAATTGCCAAACCAACTGCTTTGTTAGTAGACAAATCCGGTTCGATGCAAAATGCGATCGAAATTGGTAAGCGCCTCGCCGCAATGATTTCTGGTATTTCCGATGCAGATTTGTTCGTCTACGCTTTCGACACTTTGCCTTATGCCGTAGAAGCAAAAGGTAAAGAATTAACCGACTGGGAACGTGCTTTCCAACACATCAATGCTGGTGGTAGCACTAGCTGCGGTTGCGGTTTGGAAGCAATGCGACGCAAACGGCAACTAGTCGAACAAATCATCATGGTAACCGACGAAGGAGAAAACGCAGCACCATATTTTGCTACTGCTTACGAAAACTACTGCCGCGAATTAGCAGTAATGCCAAACGTGATTATCGTCAAAGTTGGTTCTGCCAGCAATTATGTCGAAAATCAATTGAAGCAGAAGCAAGTGTCAGTAGATACCTTCAGTTTTACGGGTGACTACTATTCGCTGCCAAACTTAGTGCCAATGTTATCTCGTCCTTCTCGCCTTGAGTTGCTGATGGAAATTTTGGATACGCAGTTACCAGTAAGGGATGATAAGTAACTAGTAGGGTGGGCATTGCCCACCTTACTGATTTTTGCGATCGGATAGAGTGCAGTTTACCTATTTCAATTTAAAATTAAAAATAAATATAGGTATCTGTAGCAAAACATTAACCAAAGTGCCAGCACGCGACAAATATCATCAGAATTTTAAGAACGCATTGACGACAGATGGATGGACAATCACTCACGATCCTTTGCGATTAAAGTGGGGTAACAAAGATATTTATATTGACTTAGGTGCTGAACAATTATTAACAGCAGAAAAAGCCGGGTGTGAAATCGCAATAGAGATTAAAAGTTTCAGCGGTGCATCTGAAATCAACGACCTTGAAAATGCTGTGGGGCAATATTTTTTATATCGTTCTGTGTTAGCACGAACTGAAAAAGGTAGAACACTCTATATTGCCATTCACGATGAAGTATTTACAGAAATTTTTGAAGAACCAGTTGGTCGGATGATAATTGAAGATTATCAGATACCCCTTATTGTTTTCGATCCACAAACGGAGGTTATTCTTAGATGGATACCAAACAAACCTATCGCAGATTGATTGAAGAAATTATCATCGGTCACGCAAAAGTTCCTTATGCTTTTGGCGATATTCAATTTGAAACCGTTTTCGATCGCGAACAAGACCGATATCTATTGATGATTCTGGGACGAGAAAAGGTTGGGGGGGATTTCCCTAACACAACTCGCCGAGTTCATGGTTGTTTAATTCACATTGACATTATTGATGGCAAAATATGGGTTCAGCGCGATGGAACAGAGGAAGGAGTCGCTAATCAGCTTGTAGAAGCGGGTGTTCCCAAGGAACATATCGTACTGGGTTTTCGATCGCCTGAATTTAGAAAAATTACCGATTTTGCCGTGACATAAAGCACGATCGAGAGTTGTGAAAGCAACCGCGATCGCAATTTTGTAACTTCATAAGGAGGTCAGCTAATGAGCTTATTTATGACTGAACCCCTAGTTACAATGTTGCCAGAACCCAAACGCGGAACTGTCGAAAAACCAATTACATCAGGGGCACGCGGTCGGGTGAAAGCAATGGGTAGTTATTGGTTTGCTGAACTTTATCAACCAGATAAAGAAATTCAGCTTTTACCCGGTGAACCTATTCTCGTAATTGGCATCAAAAATATCACTTTGCTTGTCATCCCAACATCTTAATAAAATTGTATGGTGGGTAATACCCACCCCTAACAAAAAAATGATACTCTATCGTCCTGTCGGATTAAAAGAACTCGAACTAATTGCTCAATCCGACTTTAAAAAATTTCCCCCTCGACTTCCCGAACAACCGATTTTTTATCCAGTACTTAACTTTGAATATGCCCAACAAATTGCACTAAACTGGAATACGAAAACTAATAATTTCGCTGGATTCGTGACTAAATTTGCAGTTAAAGATAACTACATAAAAAAGTTTGATGTTCGCGTTGTTGGTAGCAGCATTCATCAAGAATTATGGATACCAGCCGAAGAACTAACCGAATTTAACCGTCACATCCTGGGAAAAATTACAATTGAAGCAGCTTATTATGGCGAAAAATTTCAGGGCGAGATAGACCCAAAAACTAACTTACCAAAAAGCATTACTAATACAAGTTGCTAATCATAATGAATTGTATGGGTTATCTGATTGTAGGCGCGGGTTTATACAACAGACAACTTCGCAACAAAACCCGCCCTTACCATACGTAACCAAAGGTGGTGTTATGAGTGATATGCAGGCTGTTTATAAAGCGATCGCGCTAGAAGTACAGCAACAATTAACTGAGAAATATATTATTAACAAAGCCTCTATTGTCTTTAGAACTTTAAAAAAAACATCTGAAAAAAATCAACGCAATTTATAGAGTGCTCGATCGTATTTAAGTTGAAACTTCCATCAGCCACTCTAAGTTAAACTTTAAGGGAACTAGCAAATTGCGTTATTACAACTAAATGACAGTTAGGGCAATCGCAAATATTGCAAATTAAAAGGTGGGGAGAGATGAAAGAAGAACAGTGGGCTAGTTTCCCTTTAAACGGAGGTTTTAATCAAGCACTTGCTGCTTTAGAGGCAGGTATGCACGTTGCTCTTATCGCCACATTTGACTTAAAAGTATGTCAGATAAATCAAACTGTGGAGGAAGTTTTAGCTAATCCGGGATTGCAAAATTTTGATTATATTCCAGTTTGCGATCGCGAAAACATTGTAGGAATTTTTCATCGCCTTAATACTGCAATCAACCCAGAACAATTAAGCAGTATTACTGTAGGCGAAGTAATGCAAGCAATTGATGAATCTATTCTCATTTCTGCTAACGCTAGTCTTCTTTCATTTATTGAAGATGCAGATCATCATCCTTACCGCTTAATTCTACATGGCAAGCGTATCGTGGGAATGGCTACCCTTAGCGACTTGCAAAAATTTGCCGTTCGTCCCGTTCTATTCGCGCTAATTACTTGCGTCGAATTGCTATTAGCTGAATGGTTGAGACAGAAATATCCAGAAAACCAATGGTTAGCAAGTCTTTCTGAAACTCGTGCCAGTTTGATTGAACAGCGATGGATTAGTTGGTCAAGCGATGATATGGCAATGGATAAAGTCAGCGTTACCGAATTTTGCGACAAACGGGATGCTGCCCTCCATCTCGGTGCTTTTCCTAACAAAAATGCTGCCAGAAAAAAACTGCGAGAAGTGGAAAACTTACGTCATGCAGTTACCCACGCTGGTGATTACGCCCTCACACTTGAAAACGCCAAAAATGTAGCCCGTACCGTTAATTACGCACGGGAAATCATCAAAACATTACAAGATTCGCTAGAGGTAAAACCATGAACGATATGCAAACAGCATACAAAGTTGCTGCCCTTGCCGTGCGTCAGCGATTTGCCGAACAACATCCCGATTATTTGGCAGTAATTAACCGCATTGGTAAAGGAGAAGTAGCAGTTTATTCCGGCAGCTATGACCGAGTTGAAGATATACTGCAATGTTTAAATGTACCATTTGAACTCAATCCAGACGCCAAGAAGCTGACATCGCAAATTATTTTCGTCAACTGTTCTAACTCCTATAACCAAGAGTTAATTAACGAACTTAGAAAACAAGTTGAAGCTGGCAAATGGTTGGTATCTTCCGACTGGGCGCTCGGTCATTTCATTGCCAAAGCATTTCCTAACACAGTGGCTTGGAATCAGCGAACAACCGGAGATGAAGTAATTTCCGTAGAAGCTAGTTTAAATAGTTTATGGTCGGAAGTAGTCGTACTAGGTGCAGACCCCCAATGGTGGCTAGAATCTAGCAGTCATCCGATTGAAATTCTTAACTTTGAAAAAGTACGAATTGAAGCAGCCAGTCATGATTTATTAACACGCTACAATGCTCCCATAGTTGCTGTTAGTTTTGATTGGGGAAAAGGCCATGTTTTCCACGTAATCAGTCACTTTTGGTGCAAGCGCAGTCGCACCCCGACAGCACGCCACCAAGGGCCATGTACTGACTTTTTGAAAGCTGGCATGAAGTTGAGCGATGAAGGAATTGAAAAAGTATTGCATCAAACCGGAATTCAGCCCAATTCTCTCAACTTCGCTCAAATCCAAACAGCCGCAACATCAACTGAATTAATTGCTCAGTTGTGCGTGCGTGCAATCAAAGTTCGTAGTAAGGACTTTAGTCCTTTTTCCCTAGTTAAATGAGGACTAAAGTCCTCACTACAAACGGCGAGAATCACTTTTTAGGAAAGTGTAGTACAATATAAAACAAATACTTCCGTGACCTAATTGCTGGAGCATACATACTTCAGTACGAGAGGAACGGTAATAGTGGCATTGCCTTTGAGCAGTGCAGCGGTTGCGTAGCTTACACTGCCGTGTTTAGCATTGAGGAAATCGCTAAGAAACTGGAAGGTAGGCTTGGAAGTAGCCATCCTTTAAAGAGTGTGTAATGACTCACCAGGGGAATGGTTTCTGAAGGTAACCGTTTTGCTCTAGAGACTTGCACGGAAGTATTTAATCATGGCCAATTAGCCACATTAACTATGCCGCTGGTTGTCAAAAATCGCCGTAATTCGATCGATAATTTAAGAAAAGCTTATGGCGACGCAGCGATTATCGACGTGACATCTCGCGGTTCTCAACCTTGGGTTCGCTTTAGTCCTTTTTATCCTCATGGTGAAATCCCCGTTCCTTTTTCTCCCGGTTGCTTTAGCATGACAGTGGAAGGTATTTGGCAAGGTTTAAAAGTGTTTGAATCCGCAGACGTTGAGCCTAAAAAGCTAACCATAAGTAACATGAAAGGCATCAAACGAACTCAAAAAACTTATGGAAAAGTGCTAGGTCATCGAGCCGGATTAACTGGAAATGAGTTACTGTCATATTTAGAAGCCCGTCGTGCTATCTATCTGCCATCATATAAATGGGTGCTAGAAAATCGTCTGCAAAATCTACTCAACGAATTAAAAAATTTAAGTGCTAATAAAACGGTTATTTTGTTAGACTATGAAACTAACTGTGACTTGGACGACTTATCTAGACCTTTATCCCACGCCGGATTGGTCAAGCGATACCTGGAAAATGATTGGCCAGAGTAAAATTAAAATTAAGGATAATTATGAACGATGCTCGCCTAGTAAAAATTAGCAAATATTTAAGTAAATATCTGCGTCATACTCCTGAAGAAATTGGTTTAAAATTAGAGGAAGGAGGTTGGGTTTCAGTAGATGAATTGCTGGCAGCTTGTGCCAAACACAAAGTTACCATTTCTCGCGTAGAGTTAAATGAAGTAGTTGAGAAAAATAGCAAAAAACGCTTTTCTTTTGATGCCAGTGGTACGAAAATTCGGGCAAATCAAGGACATAGTATCACCGTCGATTTGCAGCTAGAACCACAAATTCCTCCCGACGTGCTATATCACGGTACAGGTCAAGGTGCAGTGGAATCAATTCTTCGCTCTGGGCTTAACAAAATGTCACGTCATCACGTTCATTTATCGACAGAGATTGCTACAGCAAAAAGCGTCGGTCAACGACATGGTAAACCAGTAGTTTTCGCTGTTGATGCTGCTGCTATGCACGAGAATGGTTACTTATTTTACCGTTCGGATAATGGGGTTTGGCTAGTGGATAATATTCCACCTCAGTATCTCAAGCAAATTTAATTTATTTCCATAGAATAGGTTAGTATGGAAAGTGCAGTTACCTGTAATTATATTTCAGTTCACCGTTGGCGAAAATATTTGTTACAATTCACTCGAACATAAAATACTGAGACATAATCAGAATAAGAAAAAACGGCTGACACTTTCCAAGAGGTTATTAAATCAAAATGAATAAAGTATAAGAAATTGGCAAATATCATTCACATCAAAAAACGCTCAATTTTCAACAGCCATTGCAGCATCGATCGATTTAATTTATGGCATCAGAATATTTTGACAATGATGATAACTCTCGGATTAACAAAAATCCGCAAGCAAAAGGGTTACTGGGAGCGGGGTGGCGTCCTTTAGCCCGTCAGCTTGATGGAGATTTTTTATGGCATCTTTTAACTAATGATACTTGGGAACTAGCTCGAAAAGCTCTGAATGTTGCTAGCGGTCTTGCCGATGCTGTGGGACGCAATGAATATACTTGGTTTGCAAATTTTTTCAATTTGTTTTCCGATAATACTAGATATCAAATAGATGAATTTTGGAGTTACATCACTCCGGAACCGCTGTCACCCAATTATCGGAGTAAAGATGTTTTAAATACGGAAACGCCTATCGTTCAACCTGTTAGCCGCAATAGTATTCCGATTGATTACGTTCTCAATCGGCTTCAGGAAATTACGGTTTTGAAAATACTAGAAATATTGGGTCGTCCGGATATAATTACCCAGTATTTTATGGAGCGTTATTATTATTATCCGGTTACGCGGTTTGTGAATTGGGAACGCTTAGAAACGCTGGGTACTATCTACGCTTATTGGTCTGGGCATAACGTTTGGTTGCAAATTGAAAGTTATGAAAAAGGAAAAAGATATTACAGTTTGATGGCTAATAATTTAGCACCGCTGATTAATAAGGCAACTTATAATTTGGCGGTAATGCTAAGTGGATATAAAAGTCGGGTAGGGCAAATTCACAGTCAGTTTCCCATTCGTAGTTTTCCTGCTGATATCCAAAGTTTTACTGATAAGGTACAGCAGGCAATTCTCGACCAGGATCAGTTAGCTGTATTGGTACACGGAGAACCGGGTACGGGTAAAACTGCTTGGACGCAAGCTGTGGCAAAAGAAATTCTGATGCCTTTAGGATACGTGATTTTTATTCTCGATCACGATGCAGTGGAAAATTTCGTACCGCCGAGTTATTTGGAGAGGATTTGTTTGATTATTAACGAAGCGGATAATTTGGCTCAAGATAGAGCTAGTTTAGCTGCTCAAGGTAATAATAAGACGGAGCATATTCTCAGTTTGCTGGATGGAACTTTGTATCAAAGTATAATTGATGAAGGGGGAATTCAGCAGCAACAAAAGTTAGTGGTATTGATGACTTGCAATACTACGGAAAGATTAGATCCAGCGGTTTTGCGGAAAGGAAGAATTGATTTGATGTATGAGTTTATTCACGTATTCGTGTGAGGATTGAAAACTACGAATTTATTCTTAATCCTAGAATTCAGGATTCTGATTCTTAAATTCTAAGTTCTGACTCCTGAATTCTGACTCCTGAATTCTGAGGTGTGTTATGGCAGATATCCGCCAGCTAATTAATCAAATGGCTGCACGGGAAAGCAAGCTGCGCGATACTCAATTTCTTGCACCGTGCGTGCGGGGGGGATTAGTAAGAACGAGAGTTTCCCAAATCGTTTATCAATTTTCTCCCCAACCGCGTAATTTTGAAGGATGGGGTATCTTTCAAGCTGTGGATGAAAAGATGGCGGAAGTAGTTGATGAACCTAGTTTGCCGCAATTAGCAGAATATTTAAAACTACTAAAACCGTTGCGTTTGCGGTTAGCTTATGTTTTGAAAAGAAAAACTTGGTTGGCTTATCCGGTTAACGAATCTGATGCTAAACAGCGATTTGGAATTGCCAAACCTGTAGCGGTACATTTAGTGACGGAAGCGGCAAGTTTTGAACAAGTAATTGCTCGTTGGGATGGGGGTTCTTGGTGGTTTGATGAATGCGATCGCCGTGCCGATCCAATAATATCAGAACAGCTAAAGGATGCGCTGAAAAATGTTACGCCATCGAAAGAATTACATTTCAAAGGAATCACTCCGGAGATGCGAACCGTTTACGATTTGGTAACGCAACGTACTAAGGAATTTGAGGAGCAAATGCAGCACCAACGAGATGAAAAACGAATTGCTGCGGCGTTACGACAAGGCGGCGGCGAGTTACATTCATTTCGCGATCGCGAAAATAGCTGGCTAGTTGAATGGACAACTGGTGACGGCGAACACCATACCTCAGCAATTTCCAAACAAGACTTAACAGTGATGAGTTCGGGAATTTGTTTAAGCGGACGCGATCGCGATTTCGATCTGCAATCTCTCGTGGGCGTTATCGAACAACGGGATAACTGATCGAGTAATAAGCACAGAACTTACGTAGTTAAATGGTGCGTTACGTTAGCACTAACGCACCCTACTACCCACTACCCACTACCCATCAAAAATTATGTCCATCTTTTTTCACGAACAACGATATCGCACCCCAGAAGTGATGTCGCGGATGCGGGACTTTCCCGTTACCATTTGCGGCGCTGGTGCTTTGGGTGCAAATCTCACCGAAAGTTTAGCGCGATCGGGATTTGGTAAATTGAAAGTTATCGATCGCGATCGTGTAGAAGAACGCAACCTCTCTACCCAACCTTACTACCGTTCCGATATCGGTGCTTTCAAAACCAAAATGTTGGCAAATTCGCTATATCGCGCGATCGGAGTAAATATTGAGGCACACCCTAAAGAATTAACTCCCAAAAATGTCGAACAATTATTGAATGGCACATCTTTAATTATCGATACTTTTGATAACAGCATCTCCCGCCAAATCGTTAAAGATTACTGCCAAAATGCCAAAAAACCTTGCCTGCACGTCGGGTTAGGGGGAGATTATGCTGAAGTAATTTGGAACGAAATTTATCGCGTTCCCTCACCAATAAATGACGACGTTTGCGACTACCCACTTGCACGTAACTTAGTAACGTTAGCAGTTGCGATCGCCTGTGAAGTTGTCATTACTTTTATAGGGACGGGAAAGCAACAAAGTTTCACTTGTACTCTTCGAGATTTGGCAATCAAACCGTTCTTTTAACTAACATTAACTAAATAGTAAAGGCTTTAGTCTTTACTATTTAGTTTTTCATTTCTTAGCGGTAAATAAATCGTAAATGTAGTACCTACTCCCACTTGGCTCTCAACACTAATTTTTCCGCCGTGTAAGTCAACTACTTCCTTGACAATAAACAATCCCAAACCCGTACCTTGGATATTCCCTACATTAGACCCTCGCTCAAACTGCTGAAAAAGTTTGGCTTGATAGGCAGGTGGAATCCCTATTCCTCGATCCTCAACGCGAAAAATAACTTGTTCTTGTTGAGAATTAACTACTAAATTAATAGTACCTCCTTTCGGAGAATATTTAATAGCATTTGTAATTAAATTAGTTAGCATATAACGCAATAAATTTATATCTAAATTGGCTATTATTGATGTCTCTTTACTTTCAAAAATAAGTTGATGCTTTGGGCTGCATATTACTGTTAATTCATCAATTAATGAACGACAAAAACCGATCGCTTCACAAGGACTTGGTTTTAATTTTAGCTTGCCCGATTCCGCCTTACTTAAGGTCAACATATCTTCTAGCATTTGGATCATATTTTTTACAGCTATTTTAATTCGATCGAAATGCTTATTTTTGATTTGTTTATCCCATAAACTATCATAATTTTCAAGCATATAAGCTGATATTTGAATGATCGATAGTGGAGTACGCAAATCGTGAGAGGCTATCGAGAAATATCGCGATTTATCTTCGCTAGAATCTTTGGCTTCTTGCAAGGAACTTTTTATTTTTTTGCCTTCTTTATGCTTGCTTAGTGCCATCTTAATCGTAGCGTGTAGCTCTCTTTCTTTAAATGGTTTAATTACATAACCATAAGAGCCTGTTTTTTCTGCTCTTTCTAAAGTATTATCATCAGCATATGCAGTTGTATAAATTACGGGGATATCCAATTTTTTGTGAATTTGGGCGGCTGTTTCTATGCCGTCAATATCGCCTTTGATGACAATATCCATTAAAATTAAATCTGGCTTAGTTTCCGCAGCGCGTTCGATCGCCGCTACGCCAGAAGATACTATATCTACTACGAAATACCCTATTCTCTCTAATTTACGAGATAAGTTTGTGGCAATTAACAATTCGTCTTCGACTATCAAAATTTTAGTTTTATTCATAAAATTATAACCTTTTCCGATAACTTAATTCTGTGAATTGTAAGTGAAATACTGTACCTCGATTTTTTACTAATTCGATCTTTCCTTCTAACTGTTCGGTTAAAGTACAAACTACTTGAAAGCCCATTGAATTAGTATTGCGAAAGTTTATATTATCCGGAAATCCTATCCCGTCATCTTTCACTATCAGATGAATTTTTCCAGCCCAATCTTGATAACACTTTACGGAAATAATCCCCGCTCTGTCATCAGGAAAAGCGTGCTTCATTATATTTGAGACCAATTCGTTGACTATTAAACCGCAAGGTGCGGCTGTTTCTATATTGAGGGAAATTGGTGCAGCATTAATATATAAAGTAATGCGCTCTTTATTAACATTATAAGAATCAAATAAATTAGTTACTAAATCTTCCAAATAATCTCCAAAGTTGATTTGAGCTAAATTTTGAGAACGATACAGTTTATCATGAATCAGAGCCATTGAATAAATTCGATTCTGGCTATCCTCAAATAATTTGGAAATTCCTCGCTCTAAAATAGAATCTGCTTGCATTTCTAACAAGCTATAAACTACGTACAAATTATTTTTTACTCTATGATGAATTTCTTTAAGTAATACTTCTTTTTCTCGCAGAGATGCTTTAATTTTTTCTTCAGCTTTTTGTCGATCTGTAATATCTATTCCCACTGAAACGCAGGCAAAACCCTGCTGGTATTTTTGAGCAACAATCAAAAAACTGCGCGACTCTTTATTGATGGAAAAATTAATGATTTTAGAATCGGTTTTGGTGGAGTTGGCAAAAAACTGGCGCAGAAATTCTGCAAATTCAGCTTCGCTTTCTAAAAAGCCTACTTTCTGACCTACTATTTTTTCTGGAGATAAGTGAAAGGCGGCGGCTAAATTTTGGTTAACTCCTAAATAATACAAATCTGAGCTAATCCAAGATACTAATCCCGGTACGGTATCTAACACGGCTTGCAGTTGATCTTTTGCTTGTTGTAATGCTTTTTGTGCTTGCTTGCGATCGGTTAGTTCTACTTGTAACTGGTTGTAAAGTTGAGATTGCTGAATTGCGATCGCCAATTGGGTAGCTAATTGACGCAACAATTCCATTTCCCAACTTTGCCATTCTCTAGGCTCGGAACATTGATGAGCGATTAACAGCCCCCACAAAGTTCCTTGCTGAAGAATCGGCACGACTAACTTAGCTTTCACTTGTAAAGATTTGAGGAATTCTACCAAACAAGGTAATACTTGCCCATTTTCTCGATCGGCTAAAGCGTAAATTTTTCCTGCCAAGTATTGATGATAAATTTCCTTCGGAAATACTTCTTCTGGAAAAACAATATTTAACACTTTTGTCCAACTGGGAGCTACTGCTTCCGCAATTGCACTGCCAGTTCCATTGGGCCAAACTCGATAAACCAATACCCGGTCAGCCGCTAATAATTGCTGCACTTCCGCCACGGTAGTATTGAGTATTGCTTCTAAGTCTAAGGATTCTCGAATGCGTTGGGCGATCGCGATCGTTAATCTTTCCCTTTCCAATTGTTGCCTGAGCGCTAATTCTGCTTGTTTGCGGTTAGTAATATCAAACTGAATTGCTAAATATTGAAAAGTTTTAACTTTCTGATTAAAAAACCTAACTATTGTTGTATCTACCCAATAATAAGTTCCATCCTTAGCTTTACTTTTGATTTCTCCTTGCCAAACTTTTCTCTTTTTAATAGCCGATCGCATTTCCCTAAAAAAAGCTTTCTCATGGTAGCCCGCACTGATAATTTGGGCAGTTTTACCGAGCAATTCCTCGCGAGAATATTGAGATATTTCGCAAAATTTATCGTTCACATAAGTAATCCTGCCTCGCCCATCTGCGATCGCCACGATCGCCGCCCGATCGATCGCCGCCTGTAACGATTGTTCCAACATCAGCAAATCCACCTGTTTAATCAAATTTTCTTAGTATAGGTTGATTAATTTAAACTCCTTAATTGCTTAATCGGCTAGCTCGACATTTAGATATTCGATATTAGTTATATTATCCTGGTATTTTTGGTAGAAAGCATCGATGAAAATAACCAATCAATAAAAAAGTCTTGTAGCTATGTGCAACCACAAGACTAATTTGTTAATCAAAATCTTAAAAAATATTCCTTTTCAGGAGATCGGCTTGATTGCCCGAAATGTTAGCGTCGAGAGCTACTCCGATTGCTATTTGCCCAGCCACCAGCAGACTTCTTATCTTCACGGGGCTTCGCTTTATTAACTTTCAGATCCCGACCCATCCACTCAGCACCATCAAGGGCAGTAATAGCAGCATCTTCTTCTGCATCTGTGGCCATTTCCACAAAACCAAAGCCGCGAGAGCGACCGGTTTCCCGATCGGTAGGTATTTGCACCCGCTTCACAGTTCCATATTCTGCAAAAACGCTGCTTAGGTCTTCTTGAGTTACTTGGTAGGGCAAGTTTCCTACATAAATTGACATGGAGTATCTCCCGAATCAGTCAGATATTTGATTTAACGATTGAGATTCGGAGAGAAGCCTGTCAATACGAACGGTCATTACCAACAACAAACGCTACACCGAATTCAACTCTAAAATCAAATTTTAGCATAAAGCGAACATCTATATATTAATGTTTAAAAAATTTTAAAACTCACTCGTTCCGAACATTAAAAACGCCAAACTAAACTCGAATCAATATGGTGTATGTTCGCACAGCCACTAAGCGCCATTGCCACATCCAGTTCATCTCGCAAAATTTCCAATACATGGCAAACACCAGCTTCTCCCCCCACGGCTAGCCCCCACAATATCGGGCGTCCCAATAATACTGCTTTTGCCCCTAAAGCTAAAGCTTTCAAAACATCTGTCCCGCGACGAATACCCCCATCTACTAACAATTCTGCTTGACTTCCTACCGCCGTTACCACTTCACCCAAAGCCTCAAGGGAAGCTAGAGCACCATCTAATTGTCTCCCACCATGATTAGAAACTACGATCGCTTTTGCACCACGTTCCACCGCCCGCATCGCGTCATCCCCCCGCAATATTCCTTTTACAACTAAAGGTAGAGGCGAAATCCCTTGCAACCAATCTAAATCTTGCCAAGTTAATCCTGGATTAAGTTGCGCTAAAAAATAAGCAAACAAACCAGACTCATCAGATTGAAAAGGTATTTCCAAATCTGCCATATTCACCAGATTAGCTAACTCCATCTCCGGTGGCAAAACAAATTGATTGCGACGATCTTTTTCTCGCCGTCCCAAAATCGGTGCATCCACCGTCAAGCAAAGTGCTTGAAAACCAGCCTCATAAGCACGTTCTACCAAAGCTTTCGTAAGTCCGCGATCGCGATGCACGTACAATTGAAACCACCGCAAACAATTCGTATTAGCAACTTCTTCTAAACTTTTAGTTGCTAAAGTACTCAATACCATCACCGTTCCTAATTTAGCCGCCGCTTTAGCAGTCGCAATTTCCCCTTCTTGATGTGCCAAACATTGAAAAGCCATCGGCGCAATTAAAATTGGCATCCGGACAACTTGACCGAGTATATTCGTACTTAAATCCCGCTGACTTACATCCACTAACATTCGCGGACGTAATTTGTATCTTTCAAACGCTGCCCGGTTATCTCGCAGCGTAACTTCATCCCACGCACCGCTAGCATAATAATCTAACGCCATCGCAGATAAATATTGAGTGGCTAAAGCCTCGTACTCAAATAAATTGATGGGTTTAGTAGCATCATTCATGTACTTATATTAAACCAAACTACTAATAAAAATTTCTTTAATTGTATAATAAGTTAGGCATTAGCGATAGCTTCAGTCGTTTCAACCATAGTTATTCTATTAAACCCGCTTGGAAAAATCCAAAGATTCAGATCGTTTACGATTATCAGAATTAGCTATTCTTCAGGTTGATATTGGTGCCAGACATAATTGTATTGACGTGCATAAACCTCAAGTATTATTTGAATAGCTAATTTCTCATATGCTTGATAATTTATTCGTGGTTACCGTTTTGAGGCTTTCTTTACCAATAACTCCAGTCAGGACTTTTACAGTAGCAACAGTCAAATTCTCGAATCATCCTGAAACAATTGGCGATCGCCCGTACTAAGTATTAACTATCACCCGTAGTGACGGTAACTTGGTTATCAGATGGTATAGCGCTCTAGCCCAAATAGCTAGAGCGCATTTTTGTTATCTTAATTGCTATAGTTAATGAGAAACTTAAATATGAGTAAGTTTTTACTAGCTACAGTCGCCACCTTAACTTTGTTCAACTTGGCAACTCCTACCCCAACTATCGGCGGTACGAAAACCGATGTCGCAAGCATAACAATAACAGTAGCCCAACGTCCTAACTGCAATAACCCCATGACCCAAGCAGAAATGAACGCCTGTGCGGGAATCGCTTATCAAAACGCCGATCGCAAACTCAACCAAGTTTATCAACAGCTTTTACCAAAATTGTCAACTTCTCGGAAACAAAAATTAATTACAGCGCAGCGAGCTTGGATTAGATTTCGAGATAGCAGTTGTGATTTTGAAAGAAGCGAAGTTGCTGGAGGCAGTATGGAGCCAATGATGTACAGTAATTGTATGGCATCTGTCACCGAAGAGCGAATCCAAGACTTAGAGAGATATCTGGAGTTAGCAGATAGATAATTAAAACAATTATTTTACCAATCTCTCAACAAAATTTTGCCAAAACTCTAGGGTGCATTTTAATCGAAAAAACATCACGTTTTGCAACGACACCCTATTTTATTAAAAATAGAAAATGCTGAACAAATTTATCTATTGTGCTATCCTATTCACCATTATCGGCAGCGGTTTAAAAATAGCAACAAATGCCATCGCAGAAATTAACCATCATCCAGTACCGACTAGCCAAATTATCACGAAACTAAAAAATAGCACCAGCGTACCAATTTTTATTCCTAGCACCTTACCTTTTTCCGATCGCCTTTACTTTAATACCCAGGGTGCGCCCAACAATTATACCATCACCTTCGATTATACTGCTGATTGCCAAGGCGCGACTGTTTGCAGTATTGGCAGTATGGAAGCAGAAAAAAGCGGAAGATTTATCACCCCACTGGAAGGAACAACCCGAACATTTAAAAACATTCGATTAGCAAATGAAATCAAAGGAGTTTTTCATAATGGTTGCGGTGCCTATTGCACCGCTACAGTTGAATGGCAAAAAGAAGATGTTTTGTATCGAGTATCCGTTAAAAATGGTACCGAGTCGGACGCCGTTCAAATAGCAAATTCTGCCATTCAAAGTGGCAGGCGTTAAATCTTTACATTTTAAAAATTACCCTGGCTTTTAAAGTCAGGGTTGTCAACACCTAAAATTTTTAATTACTTATCTGAATTGCAAATAGCATCTCCATCGGAAGAATAAGGATCGACGCGCCATTGCAGTTCGTTATTACAAACAACAGATTCCAGTTACGTGAAGTATGGGATAGAAACCCGGTTTCTTGAAGAAACCGGGTTTCTGTTAGTATAAAAGCGCTGTAATTATTTGTGTTTCATGAAACGTTTCTACAATGGTTAAGTAGGTGGGCATAAATAAAGATAACATAGCAAAAATGAAAATCCTTGCGCTGAGCGGGTTTCAGCATTTTACGTTTTACGTTTAATTATGCCCACCTACTTATAGGCGAGGCACTTTAATTTTTGCAGAGAGGTCTATTAATCAGCCTAAAGAAACTGGGTTTCTATGCCAAAAATTTAGGCTTTCAGGTTGAGTAAATGGCAATTAACCCGATTTCTTACCCTGATGCAACATCTCAGTACAGCAATGTAACTTCATTTCACATTTACCCGCCAAACGCTAAAGAGAGTCCCACTCTGCGGTAGCCTAGATCGAGTGACATTACACGCTCCTTTGACAACACAACTTTATGTCTCCTGCTGTTTCTAGTCCCGCACGCACCATTCGTATCGGTTCCCGCAAAAGCCAACTCGCGTTAGTCCAAACCCATTGGGTGCAAGAGCAACTGCAAAAACACTTCCCCGACAGAACCTTTGAAGTTCACACGATGAGTACCCAAGGGGACAAGATACTGGATGTTGCCTTAGCCAAAATTGGTGATAAGGGACTATTCACTAAAGAACTCGAACTGGGAATGGTAAACAAAGAAATCGACTTTGCCGTTCACTCCCTAAAAGATTTACCTACCAGATTGCCAGAAGGGTTAATGCTGGGATGCGTTAGCGAACGGGAAAACCCAGCAGACGCCCTAGTAGTACATGAAAAATTCAAAGACAAGCAGCTGGAAAGCCTGCCAGCTGGTGCAGTAGTGGGAACATCTTCCCTGCGGCGTCTAGCACAACTGCGTTACCACTACCCGCACTTAACTTTTAAAGATATTCGGGGTAACTTAAATACTCGACTCGCCAAACTAGATGCAGGGGAATTCGACGCCATTATTTTAGCAGTGGCCGGGTTGCATCGTTTGGGAATGGGCGATCGCATTCACCAAGTCATCCCATCCGAAATATCCCTCCACGCCGTCGGACAAGGAGCTTTGGGTATCGAATGCCGTTCGGACGATCCCGAAGTCTTATCTCTGATCAAAGTCTTAGAACACGCTCCCACCGCTCAACGCTGTTATGCAGAAAGAGCTTTCCTTCGAGAACTAGAAGGCGGTTGTCAAGTTCCGATTGGCGTTAACACCCAAATCGAAGGCGAAACCCTCACCTTAACCGGTATGGTAGCTAGTTTAGATGGCAAACAACTAATCAAAGATACTATTAGCGGTTCTGTTAGCGATGCCGAAAAGCTAGGCATCGAACTAGCACAACGTTTACGCCAACAGGGAGCGCAAGAAATCTTAGATCGAATTATCGCCGAAGTCAGGCAGGAGTAAAGGGACTAGGGGCTAGGAAAGGATGAAGGATGAAGTCTGAAGGATGAAGTCTGAATTCTCCAAGTCAGGAGTCAGAATTCAGGAGTTAAAAATTTCTCCCTTTCCCTTTCCCCCTGCCCCTATCTCCCCAACATTCTTAATCATCTATAGACACATCCTGTTATATCTTGTGGGGGTGGGCGAAGATTTTCCCGCCCTTCAACCGTAGCAGGTAAGATCGTAGCCCTTTAACTGTAGCGGGCAACCAAAGCCTGCGATCGAGAAAGCGTGTCATCGATCCCCTGACTCGGTATCATGTAACAAACCATTGCAGGGAACGCTAAAAATTAAGATGCGGATTCTATTTGTTGCAGCTGAAGCAGCACCCCTGGCCAAAGTAGGCGGCATGGGGGATGTCGTCGGTGCCTTACCCAAAGTCCTAAAAAAAATGGGGCATGATGTCCGGGTTTTCATGCCCTACTACGGCTTTATGCCCGACAAAATTGATATTCCAAAAGCGCCCATCTGGTATGGCACAGCGATGATGCAAAACTTCGCTGTCTACGAAACCCTCTTTCCTAATAGCGATGTACCGTTGTATCTGTTTGGCCACCCCGCGTTTTGGCCGCGCCGCATCTACTACGGAGAAGACGAAGATTGGCGGTTCACGTTGTTTGCCAATGGAGCGGCTGAGTTTGCCTGGAATTACTGGAAGCCAGATATTATCCATTGCCACGATTGGCACACTGGCATGATTCCAGTCTGGATGCACGAAGATCCCGACATCAAAACTGTCTTTACTATTCACAATTTGGCCTATCAAGGGCCGTGGCGCTGGCGGTTAGAACAGTTTACTTGGGTTCCCTGGTATATGCAGGGTCACAATACAATGGCTGCTGCCGTTCAGTTTGCCGACAAGGTAAACACGGTTTCTCCTACTTATGCCGACCAGATTAAGACTCCTGCTTACGGGGAACAACTCGAAGGCTTGTTATCCTACGTCAGTGGCAAGCTAAGCGGCATCCTCAACGGTATCGATAACCAAAGTTACGATCCGGCTACTGACAAGCATATAGCGAAAAATTTCACTGCCGATACGATCGAAGATCGTCGCTTTAACAAAGTATCTCTCCAAGAAGAATTGGGTTTGGAGGTGAACGGCAACGCCTTTCTAATTGGCTTGGTGTCGCGCTTGGTAGAGCAGAAAGGCATCGATCTAATTATTCAAGTTTTAGATCGGTTTATGGCCTATACGGATGCACAATTCGTTGTTTTAGGTTTGGGCGATCCGTACTACGAAAACCAAATGTGGCAAATTGCTACTCGGTATCGCGGTCGGATGTCTGCTTACATCCTGCAAAGCGACTCTTTAGCTAGACGTATTTACGCCGGTACTGATGCTTTCTTGATGCCTAGCCGCTTTGAACCCTGCGGCATCAGCCAAATGCTGGCAATGCGCTACGGCTGTATACCGATCGTGCGTCGGACGGGTGGCTTAGTCGATACCGTCTCTCACCACGAGCCAATGAACAATGAAGGTACTGGTTTCTGCTTCGATCGCTATGAACCGTTAGACCTTTATACCAGTATGGTACGGGCTTGGGAAAGCTTCCGCTATAAACCACAATGGCGGGAACTCCAACAACGAGGTATGCGGATGGACTTCAGTTGGGATAAGTCAGCCCAAGAGTACGACAAATTATACCGTTCTCTCGTGGGAGACTCCGAACCATCGCCCGACGAGTCACAGCCAGAGTTGGCAAAAACCGTTACTCCGTAATGATGGAGGATGAAAGATGAAGGGTAAAGGATGAAAAATAACCTTATTTTATCTATCCCCCATCCCCCCATCTCCCCATCCCTTTCAAGGAGAATTTTGGGTTGAAAAAACCCGATTGTTTTGCCCGTTTGCGACTTGGATATAAGGAGTGGGGTCTTCTGCTACCCAACCTAGATCGGAGTTATAGCGAACCTCAAAATGTAAATGAGGAGTTTTAGTATCAGGGTTGCCAGTGGAACCAACAGTTCCCAGTTGCATACCCTGTTTAATTTTTTGTCCGGTAGATACTTTAATAGTTTCTAAATGGGCGTAGCGGGTTTGCAGCCCTTCTTGATGATTGATCACGATTAAGTTACCATAACCGTCTCTTTGACCGGCAAAAGCAACTGTACCGTCTCCGGCGGTCAAAACTGGCGTACCTGGTGTCGCTTGTAAATCTAAACCACTGTGGAAGATTACTTTACCCGTTAGTGGGTGAACCCGCCAACCAAAGCCAAAAATTACGGGCGCTACAGCAGGTAATGGATAGCCAGTTAAAACTGGGTTGCCCGATGCAACATCGTTACCCGCAGGCGACCAATTCACCCCGGGTAAAAAGACTACTCTCGGATTTTCCTGACAACCGTTTATTTCATATACTAAGTCCGGACGAATTTTATAGGCTTCGGCAACATCTCGCCAAGTTCTCTGTGCGGGCACTTCTACTCGGATGCCGTTGTAAGGGGGAACGATCACTTCAGTTCCGGCACGTACTTGTCCTTGCCTCAATTCGGGGTTCATTCCCATCAGAGTAGCGGGGATGAGATTGTATTGGTTGGCGATACTTTCGAGGGTTTCGCCAGCAGCAACTATATGTTTTTTGAGGCGAGATAAAGCTGGGGCGGGGCAATTTTGGTTGTTAGGGGTTGTTTGCGCGAAATTTGTTTTGTTTTCCAAAAAAAAGATCGCCAGCCACAGCAATAGGGATAGCAGTGTTTGTTGTCTTCGGTCAATTATCATCGGATCGATAATAGTCAATTTTTATTTGTGATTAGCTTAACAGTCACTTGTCGGTTATCTCGTTCAGTTAAAAACTGATGACAAATGAGTAATGATGAAGAAATTTTAAGTTAGTTGCCTAGAGGAAATTAGCCTAGCATAAAGATGTGAAATTTTTTTCTTTAGCTCTACATCTGGTTGTTAGTCTTTGTTTGAGGTAAGAGGTTTCTCTCACTGGAAAGGTGAGCCGATCGCTAAGAACAGGCTACATTAGATTTAATCACTTGTGACAATGTTGCTGTTGCCAACCACCATGAGTTTTACTTTTAAACAACTGACTCTTTATTTAACATTGCTAAGTATTGGCGGTGGTGTAGGAGTATTGGGCAGTCGCTATTTGCAAGCAGATAGCCCTTTCCAAGAAACCTCCTCAGTGATGCCGCCAATGCTACAGCAACCACTTCCTCCTCAGAGCAATCCCATTCCGAGAATCGGTGGCATTCCATACAATAATGATAATTTTATTGCCGAGGCTGTCAAAAAAGTGGGCCCCGCCGTAGTCCGGATCGATGCTGCTCGCAAGGTGACAAATAGAGTGCCGGATGTGTTTAAAAACCCTTTTTTTAAAGGGTTTTTTGGTCAAGAAGCGCCAACTCCACCGGAAGAACACGTTGAAAGGGGTACTGGTTCGGGATTTATTCTTAGTTCTGATGGTCGTATCATTACTAATGCCCATGTGGTAGCGGGAGCCGATATCGTTAGAGTAACTCTTAAGGATGGTCGTGCTTTGGATGGGCGCGTAGTTGGCGTTGACCCGCTGACTGATGTGGCAGCAGTGAAAATTAATTTGAAGAATTTGCCGACGGCATATTTGGGAGAGTCGCAAAATTTGGTTCCGGGTGAGTGGGCGATCGCGATCGGCAATCCCTTGGGTTTGGATAATACTGTAACTGTGGGTATTATCAGCGCTCTGGGTCGCTCTAGTTCTCAAGTTGGCGTCCCGGACAAGCGAGTGAATTTCATCCAAACTGATGCGGCGATCAACCCCGGTAATTCTGGTGGGCCTTTACTCAACGATCGCGGCGAAGTGATCGGTATTAATACGGCGATTCGCGCTGGTGCCCAAGGTTTAGGATTTGCGATTCCCATTCAAACGGCACGACGGATTGCTAATCAACTATTTACGAAAGGTCGTGCTGACCATCCTTATTTGGGAATTCAAATGGTCGGTATCAATTCTGCCCTCAAAGAACAGTTGAATCGGGAGAGCAATATCAAAATCAGCCAGAATGAGGGAGTTGCGATCGTGAGGGTGATCGAAAATTCCCCTGCCGACCGAGCGGGCTTACGCCAAGGTGACGTGATTCAAAAAATTGAAGGTATCCCCGTAACAGAAGCGTCGGCAGTTCAGCAAGTTGTCGAATCTAGCTCTATTGGGGCTCCCTTAACGCTGGAAATTAACCGCAATGGCCAAAAGATCGCCATTAAAGTGCAGCCTGCACCTTTTCCGATCGAGTAAACGGAGAGCCTCCAACAGGCTAGTTCAGCAGCTATAGGTCTGTATCATTTGACTTTTCCCGGTCTGCTGCATCTCGTGATAGAGACATGGAGCCTAATAACGACTCCTCTAGCTGCATCCTTTGCTCCATCTGACGGAGAAAATACCCTGTCATCATGGCGGAAGCTAGCAGCCCTGCCAGGTTTTCCCGATCTGTAGTAATTTGTACGTTAAAATGCTCGCCCGGTAACATTCCTACCAGACCTTGTACGTTTTGAGAAATAATTTGTTTAATTTCTGGACTGGCGGCTTTGGCTACACGGGCTAGAACCTCCGGGGGTTGGTGTTGTAAATATGTTAAGAGGGCATTTGCTTGCCCATCTTCAGTACCTGAAGAAAGAAAGTCAGGGTTAAAGACCATGATGATCGTAGATATTTGACTTACTACTAATCTATACGATCCAGATCGGTTAGCAGATCCGATCGCAGGCGTAATCCGTACCTCTGGGGAAGAGAATACCGAACAATGGGGAAGGATGAAGGATGAAGGATGAATTCTGAAGTAAAAAATTTTTCTTCCATCACCCCGTTACCCGGTCATCCTCTCACCCCCCTCGTTCCCGGAAGGCTCAACGGGACGATCGAATGGCTGGGGGAGTTGGTCTATTTGAAAATATTGATGGAATTTTTCGGTTACCTGTAGCCAGTAGGAACGTCCGTCTGCTTGTCGGCGCTTGCGGATATACCCTGACTCTACTAGTTCTTGCACTTGTTGGTAAGCTCCCGAACCTCGCAGATCGACTAATTCGGTTTGGCTGATCGGCCCTTTGAGAGCGATCGCCGCTAGTGTCCGCAAAGCGCCCACTCCTATTTCCGGTGGGATAATGTTTTGTATTAAACTTTGAAAAGACGATCGTAGTTGCAGGCAGTAACCATCGGAGGTTTCTACCACTTCCAAGGCACTGTCTCGATGGGCGTAGTCAGCCATCAGTTCCAGCAGTGCTTCTTCCACTTCGTCCTTGCTACAGCCGGCGTATTCCGCGATTGTTGAAATAGAAAGAGGTTGTCCTTTTAAGTAGAGAATTGCTTCGATTTGAGTTGCTAAACGAACAGGCATGACAGTTAAAACTTAACCATTAAAAATTTAAAAATTATCGGTATTTTTTGTCGATTTTGGTTTTGAGTACTCCCGATCGCAGACTATTATAACACCAATACTTTTCACCATTTTTTCAGTTGTTATTTGGAGTGCTTGCCTATTGTAACCCCCCGAACCAGAAAAGCGATCGCAAATTTATTATTGACAATTTCGACTCATTTTTTATGTTTAAACTTTAATTTTTAAGTCAGCGACTATTACACTAAATCAATCGAGAAAAATCTCAGCCGAACTAAAGGAAAAAAATATTATACCCATTTTATTCGCTTGCCGATCTAAATACGCATTAGTTACTGGCGAATCAGGGAAAAACGAGTACTCCTACGGTCAACCATTTTATTGGTATCCGCGATCGCATCTCGATCGCGCGGGTAAATAATCCCGTTCTTCCAAATCTCGCGTCATTCAAGGATAATTTTCCCTAAGTTTTGCAAACTTGTGTAAAAAAAGAAACAGGTTGACACAAATTACTGAATACTTTTTGCCAATTGCGTTCTGTACTTTATTCTCACCAAAGTAAGATTTCTCGATCGAATACCTATTAACCAATACTTAACTTTTATATAACCTTTTAAGCATAAAACTTAATTTTTTCATAAAATTTAATTATATTAGCTTAACCATCAACCGCTATCTTACTAAGGTCAGATTTAGATGACGCATAGCGTCAGGGAGTAAAAAGTATGGTGGTGAATAAGCTTAAGTTCAAGCCAAACCTCTTTAGTTTTGTAGGTATTGCGGCAGTTTTAGCTACCACCATTGGTATATCCGTATCTTCTGTCAAGTCCCAAAGTCCTAGCTTAATCAAAATGGACGGGTCGAGTACTGTTTATCCAATTAGTGCAGCAGTAGCAGAAGAGTTTCAACGGGCAAGAAGAAACGCAATTAGAGTAACCGTTGGGATTTCTGGAACGGGTGGCGGTTTCAAAAAGTTCTGCCGTGGAGAAACAGATATATCTAACGCATCAAGACCAATTTTGGCAGAAGAGTTGCAGGCTTGTAGAGCAGCAGGCATTCAATTTATAGAACTGCCAGTAGCTTATGATGCCCTGACAGTAGTAGTCAACCCGCAAAATAACTGGGCTACTAATATAAGTGTTGCCGAACTGAAGAAGATATGGCAACCGGGCGCACAGGGGACAGTAACTAAGTGGAATCAGGTGCGTCAGGGATGGCCCGATGCACCGTTGAAGCTATTTGGGCCAGGGGCTGATTCTGGTACTTTTGATTATTTTACAGAAGCGGTGGTTGGTAAATCTAAGTCTAGCCGGGGTGATTATACAGCCAGCGAAGATGACAACGTATTAGTACAAGGTGTGAGTCGCGATCGCAATGCTTTAGGCTACTTCGGTTATGCTTACTATGAAGCTAATAAAAGCCGACTCAAAGCAGTAGCGATTAATGGCGTATTACCTTCTCGTCAAACAGTTGAAAATGGTTCTTATAAACCACTGTCTCGGCCTGTTTTCATTTATGTAAATGCTAAAGCTGCACAACGGGCTGAAGTAAGAGATTTTATCAACTTTTATATGAGTAATGCGCCTCGGTTAGTGCCAGTAGTGAAGTACGTTCCCTTGCCAGCCCAAGCTTACAGTATTGCCAGTCAACATTTCCAAAATCGCAAACTCGGTACTGTTTTTGCTGGTGATGCTCCAGTGGGATTAACTATTCAGCAACTACTCCAACGGGAAGCCAGACAATAAAACTTTGTCTGGAAAAACAACACCCTCACCATTGGCGAATTGCTTGTAAAAAAAGCAGCGATTAGCAGTTAGTAAATTATTACTGCTAATCGCCAAATCTTTATAATTGATACGCTCTAAAGCGGGTAATAGATTCGGTGAATTCAATTTAAAATCGCAAACAAAATGACTGTTCAACCACTTAAAATATCAAAACAAGCAGGTATTTCTAGTAGATTCAGAAGGAATTTATTAGAAAAAATAATTGAATCTTTATTGTTTTTAGCGGCTTTTTCCTGTGTGGCAACTACCTTTGCAATTCTTTATATTTTGGTTTCCGAGTCGATAATTTTTTTCCAGAAAGTTTCTCTGTGGGAATTTCTTACCGATCCTCAATGGACGCCTTTATTTTCTGATGCACACTACGGTATTTGGCCTTTGGTTTCAGGGACTTTAGTTACGACAGCAGTAGCATTAATGGTAGCAGTACCTCTAGGCACGATTTCGGCAATTTATCTCAGCGAATTTGCCGATAACCGTCTCCGAGAAATAGTCAAGCCTTGTTTGGAGTTACTAGCAGGAATTCCTACTGTAGTTTACGGTTATTTTGCACTGGTATTCGTTACTCCCATGTTGCAAAAATTATTGCCGGATTTACCGGGGTTTAATATGTTGAGTGCGGGGCTGGTCATGGGAGTAATGATTATACCTTATGTTAGTTCGGTGAGTGAAGATGCGATGCGTGCGGTACCAGTGCAGTTAAGAGAAGGCTCTTTTGCAATGGGGGCAACGCGCTTGCATACAGCTTTGTGGGTGGTATTTCCAGCGGCTATTTCTGGGATTTCGGCTGCTTACATTTTGGGAATTTCTAGGGCTGTTGGCGAAACAATGGTAGTTGCGATCGCAGCAGGTTTGCAACCAAATCTCACTTGGAACCCGATGGAACCTGCTGCTACCATTACCGCTTACATCGTACAAGTAAGTTTGGGGGATTTACCGCACGGTACTATTGAATATCAAACAATTTTCGCTGCTGGTATTACCCTGGTTTTAATTACTTTATTGCTCAATATAGTAGGCCATTTCTTGAGCAAGCGTTATCGAGAAATTTATTAATTCTTCATTCGTGATTTTTCCTTGGTAAATCCAAAGATGATAAATAATGAATGATAGCATACTACTATCAACTAATCGCTATGAACAATTTAGAAAAAATCAGAAAAATTATTGTTCGTAAAAAACTTTGGGATAAGATTTTTGCGACGCTCGGTTTGTTATCTATGCTGGTAGGTATCATTACTTTACTAGCATTAATTATCGATTTATGCGTTGAAGGATTACCGCGTATTTCCTGGGAATTCTTTACTTCATTTCCTTCTTATAGACCGGAAGCAGCAGGTATCCTTTCTGCTTGGGTAGGAACAACTTTAGTAATGTTGGTAACTGGACTCGCCGCTATTCCACTAGGAGTAGCAGCAGCCATTTATTTGGAAGAATATGCCCAAAAGAATTGGATTGCCGATTTAATAGAAATCAATGTTACTAATTTAGCTGGTGTCCCTTCCATAATTTATGGCTTATTGGCTTTAGGCTTGTTTGTTTATAAATTTAATTTAGGGGAAAGTATTCTATCTGCGGGATTAACTTTAGCGCTATTGATTTTGCCTATCGTAATTGTTACTACTCGTGAGGCTTTGCGGTCTATTCCTAATAGTATTCGAGAAGCAGCTTATGCAATGGGAGCAAGCAAGTGGCAAATGATTTGGGATCATATTTTACCCTATTCAAGAGGTGGCATTTTAACTGGTGTGATTGTTGGATTGTCGCGAGCAATTGGGGAAACTGCTCCGATTATTACCATTGGTGCGCTTACTTTTATTGCTTTCTTACCTGATGCTCCTATTAAAAGTGAATTTCCCTATATTTCTTTTTCATGGCTGATGTCTCCCTTCACGGTGATGCCGATTCAAATGTTTAATTGGGTCTCTCGTCCAGAGCCGGAATTTCAGTTAAATGCAGCGGCAGCAGGGATCGTGTTAATTGTGATGACACTAGCGATGAACTCTTTAGCAATTTACCTACGTTATCACTTCCGGAAAAATATCAAATGGTAGAACAAGTATCTAATTCCATGACAGAATCAATTGCGATTAAGCCGAAAGCTGAAGTAAAAAATCTCAACTTTTACTACGGTTCTGCCAAAGTATTGAAAAACATCAATCTAGTATTAGCCGAGAAAAAAGTAACCGCACTGATCGGCCCTTCAGGATGTGGTAAAACAACCTTATTGCGGTGTTTTAATCGGATGCACGACCTTTATTCGGGTAATCGTTATGAAGGAGAAATTATTTTAGAACCAGAGGGTTTTAATATCCTGAGCCGTAAGGTCGATCCGATCGAAGTGCGGATGAGAATTAGTATGGTATTCCAAAAGCCAAATCCTTTTCCTAAGTCAATTTATGAAAATGTAGCTTATGGTTTACGAGTGCGAAATGAAAATAAGCGCAGCGTGCTGGATGAAAAGGTGGAAAAAGCTTTAAGAGGTGCTGCACTGTGGGATGAAGTGAAAGACCGTTTAAAAGAGCGAGCTTATAATCTTTCAGGGGGTCAACAACAACGCTTGTGTATTGCTCGTGCTTTAGCAACCGATCCGGAAATCGTTTTATTTGACGAGCCGACATCTGCGATCGATCCGATCGCAACTATGAGCATTGAAGAATTGATGGAACAACTGACAGAACAAGTAACCATTTTAATCGTCACTCACAGTATGCAGCAAGCCGCACGGGTTTCTGATTATACGGCTTTTATGTACATAGGAGAAATCATTGAGTTTAATGAAACGAAAACCATTTTTACTAATCCCGCTAAGAAGCAGACAGAAGACTACGTAAGAGGAAAATTTGGTTAATCACCACTCGATTTTAGATTGAAGAATTGGCTTTACGGCATAATTAGGGTAGAAATTAGTCTATATTAAGGTTAATCTACCCAAAATTCCCCATGTACAGCGAAATAAGATGAGCGAATCCAATAGAAGTAAAGATGAATCATTTGGCGTTATCCCAATTTTGCGTCAAGGAGAAACTTACTTATTTTTGCTAGTTCAGCACAAAGCCGGACACTGGGCATTTCCTAAAGGACACGCCAATCCCGGCGAATCTCCCCTGCAAGCTGGTTGCCGCGAATTCGTGGAAGAAACTGGAATTTCTAATTACGAGTTATTAGAGGGTGTTTCGTTTTCGGAAAGCTACACTTTTACTCGCAAAGCGCAAACATTTGATAAAACCGTTACGTATTTTCCTGCATTTGTACAATCCGATCTAGTTAAACCGCAAGAAGAAGAAATTCAAAATTATATTTGGGCTGATTATGAAAAAGCGTTAACGCTAATTACTTACGAACCGAGTAAGCAAATGTTAATGGATGTTAATCAATATCTTACTAGTACGCTGGGGCAGCAGTAATCAATTAAATTTTTTACTATATCTCTGTTTTGAGAAATATAGTAACCGCCCAGGCGATAAGAACATTCTCAATTCCATATAACCCTTAGCTATACTTTAATTCGTGATAGGAAGCCTAATTGTAAATTCAGTTCCCCGACCAAGTTCGGAAATGTAAGTTAAGGAACCTAGATGCTTTTCATAAATAATTTGATGGCAGATAGATAAGCCCAAACCAGTACCTTTACCAGCAGGTTTAGTTGTAAACAAAGGTTCAAATAATTGCTGTTTAACATCCTGGGTCATTCCCAAACCGTTATCGATAATCCTAATTTCTACCCAATCATTTTCTACTAGTTCAGTCCGAATTTTTATGGTTGGTTGTTCATTGGGTTTTCCCTGATAAGTTAATTCATCTATGGCATCGATCGCATTAGCCAACAAATTCATAAATACTTGGTTGAGTGGCCCTGGATAGCAATGTACTAAAGGGACGTTTTCATATTCTTTGATAATTGCGATCGCGGGATGACCGTTAGAAGCTTTTAGCCGATGCCGCAAAATCAAAAGCGTACTCTCTAATCCTTCATGAATATTAAAAGCTATTCTATTATTAGTGTCGGAACGTGAAAAAGTTCTGAGAGCCACACTTAATTGATGAATCCGTTCTATCCCTACTTGCATTGATGAAATTAAATTAGGAAGGTCTTTCATCAAATATTCTAAATCGATCGCATCAATTTCTGCTTGAATTTGCGGAACTGGTTGGGGATAATGTTGCTGATATAACTCTAAAAGATGAGTCATCAAATGAATGTAGTCTTGAGCATGACTTAAATTACCCGCGACAAAATTAACTGGATTATTAATTTCATGCGCCACACCAGCTACCAGCTGTCCCAAAGCTGACATTTTTTCTTTTTGTACCAACTGCGTTTGGATTTGTTGTAATTGATGTTGCGTTTCTTTAATTTGTCGAACGGTTTCTAAAGTGCGATTAATAGTAACTTCTAAGTCTTCAAAATTAATCGGTTTCATCAGAAAATCAAACGCATTGTGATTCATTGCTTTTCTGATGTTTTCCATGTCACTGTAAGCAGTAACAACTACCGCTTTAACATTCAGTTCAAGTTCCTTAAGTTTCTCCAATAAAGTCAGACCATCCATTTCTGGCATATTGATATCGGTCAATACCATATCAATTTGACCATCTGCTCTTAATTTATCAAGTGCTTCTAATCCGTTGTGTGCAAAAACGAATTCTAATTCCTTAGCCTTAATTTTTTTCCTAAACTGCTGACAAATCAAACGTTCGATTGGTAACTCATCATCTACAACGAGAATTCTAGCAGTCATATTTTACTCTCCTGGTTTGTTTTTGAGATGAATTCGTATTATAGGTTAATCTTTTTGGGGAGCCGAATAATGAATTCAGCAAAACAGCCAAGCTCAGATTCGACTTGAATTTGACCTTGATGTTGGGCAACAATAATGTCGTAAGTTAGAGACAGACCCAAACCCGTGCCTTCTCCAGTTGGTTTAGTGGTAAAAAACGGATCGAAAATTTTATCTCGAATTTCTTCAGGTATTCCTTTTCCATTGTCGCGAATTCGGATTTCTATACAATCCGGATGGTTGAGAGTTTTGACCATCAAAGTAGGCGTAATTTCTTGATGATTTTCTTTCTTTTTATTAGCAGCAGCATAACAAGCATTGTTAATAATATTGATCAGAGCGCGACTAATATCTTGAGGAATCAGTTCTATCGGTTCGATCGAGTTATCGTAATTGGCATCGATATTAATATTAAAACTAAAGTCTTTAGCTCGCTTACCGTGATAAACTAGTTTGACGGCTTCAGCCAAAATAGCATTAATATCTGTGAGTTGCCGTTTTCCGCTCTCGGAACGAGCGTGCATTAACATTCCTTCTATAATACTTTGCGCTTTTTGACCTTGTTGATTAATTTCTGTCATGTTGTATTGCAAATCACTTAAAATTTCTTTGATTAACTCAACGGATTCGGAATCGAGATTTGGTAGTTGACTTTCCAACTCTTCTTCTAATTCTTGAGCTAAATTTACCGAGACAGAAGCAAAGTTATTCACAAAGTTAAGAGGGTTTCTAATTTCATGAGCGATTCCTGCTGTTAATAAACCCAGAGAAGCCAATTTTTCTTGAGCAATAATTTGCTTTTGAGCGGTTTTTAATTGTTGTAAAGTTTGTTCTAATTGCTCGTTATTTTCTTTTAATTCTTGAGTTCTTTCTTGAACTTTAATTTCCAAATTTCGAGAATATTCTTCCAATTGTTCGTATAATAAAGCGTTAACTAAAGCTGTTGCAGCTTGAGCGCACAGAATTTTGAGAACTTCTATTCTTTCATTAGTAAAAACCCCAGTAGTTAAGTTATTTTCTAAATAAATAATACCTATTAATTTTCCCTGATTGATAATAGGTGCACCTAAAATAGACTTGGGTTTTTGTAATTGGATATAAGAATCGGTTGCAAAAGTCGGCTCGGTTGCCGCATCATGAATAACTAAATTTTTTTGAGTTCTGGCAACGTAATTAACCACTGAGAGAGCCATTTCATTACTACTTTCAATCGGTACAGATTGTTGAACAACTCCCTGTTCTAAGGTTTGAGCAGCTTCTATGAGCATTTTTCCATCTCTGTTCAAGATAAGAAAACCTTTTTGTGCGCCCGCATTTTCAATCATCATTGCCATTAATTTGTTCAATAGTTCTTCTAGAACAATTTCGCTAGAGATTGCTTGAGCGGCTTTCATCACCGTTACCAAATCTAGGATAACTCCGGGATTAGAATTACTAGAAGTTGAAGTGGTAATCTTTAATTTTGCTTGAGCGGAAAGAGAATCTTTATTTAAGAAAGTTTCTGGTGATTTCACGAAAAGTTGAGGATATTTCATTCCTAAATTTTCTACTTTACCTAAAGCTCCCCATAGTTGATAGTTATAGTGAGCTTTTTTCAAATATATTTGAGCAAATTCTTCCTTGCCTTTATTTAACCAAAACCGTGCGGCTAGTTCGTTGGAAAGTGCTTCATTTTGAATAAATTCGTTTTTTCTGGCAGATGCGATCGCGCGATCGTACAACTCCATTGCATCCAAGTCTTTTCCAGAAATGCGAGCAATCTCTGCTTCCACTAATAAATATTTGTGTAAGAAATTTTCCGGGCAAAGATCGGCCCAATTCTTCATCTGTTTTTGATTGGCGTTGAGGATTTCCCAATACTGCTTTTGGTTTAATTTGGATGCCGATGGATAAAGTGCCGTTAAAATTAATGAATAGTAAAAAGTATGATGAGAGCTAGAAATATGTCCCATCAGAAAATTGATAATATCTAAAGCCGATAAAGCCCATTTTAACGCTGATTCGTAATCTTGATAAAGGTAAAGGACTTGCGCTTTCAAAACATGATATTCGCAAATCGCAGCCATGCTTTTATGGCGATGAAAGCTCTCGAAATATTCTGATTCTACAGCCTCATCATTTTTTCCTACTAAGGTCAATATGGCAATTTTATTAGCTAAAATAATGTCACTCGACCATTGATTTTTTGTCTTATTACAAAACCACAGAAAATCTTCAAACTCTTCTAAAATATGCTGTAAATTTATTCCTTGATAGTACAAAGTTATAGCTTGGAACATTCGATTATAACCCGACCATTGTAAGTTCCCCGATTCCACGCCTATCTTAAATCCTTCATTATTAATTGAGTTAGTAGTTTTTATATGCGTGACCCAACAGTTGAGGTAGTTACTAAATATCACGCTATCTTGACAGTTTTGCGACCAATTATTAAAGTTTTGACTTAAAGCCAGAGATAGCTTACCAAATTCATAACCAGCTTGGTATTCTCCTAAAATGGCACTTAAAATAATTCCATAACAAGAGTAGCAGTAAGAACCTCCTGCCACAAAACCATATTTCAAAGAAAGATTGATGGCTTTAACAACTGTCCATTTCCAAATATCTTGATGGGAAAAAAATGTTAATGGCCCCATATTAGCTAGCAATTTCATTGCCATTTTTTGAGCGGGGTCTTTCATTTTTTCTTCATTGATTAAAGCCGCGACTTCTCGATCGACTAAATTGATTCTGGCTAGAGTAAGTTCTCGATCGACGGCGGTTAGCCAATCTGTTTCGGGCAATTCAAATCCCAGCCATTCAAGTGCTTTTAACCCGGCTTGGATAGCTTCTTCATATTTCATTAATAAGGTATACTGCACGATCAGCATATTGTAAACTTCAGCTTTTTCCAATGCAGAATTTGCTCGATCAACTGCTGTTTCAATTAATGCTTGCGATTCGGCAAAATTGCCGATTAAATAATCTAATTCAGCCAATTCTTTATGTAATGTAAATGCCAAATTGTAGTGAGATTGCCAAATATTTTTAGGTAAATTATCTAAAGTACTTCTTAAATATTCCCTAGCTGCTCTGTAAGCAAGCGAGTCTTTGGCTTTGCGAGCCGCTAATATGTTTAAATTAGCTAATTCAATTTTTTCCGATTCATTATCTAAAAGTTGCCAGCCAATATTGAGATGATCGACTAATTCAAAAATTCTTTCTAAGCGCTGTTCGAGAGAAATATTAGCTAATAATAGGCGACCGATTTGTAAATGAACTTCTTGCTGACGCTTTTGCTCGATTAAAGCATAAGCTGATTGTTGTACTCGGTCGTGAAGAAAAGCATAAGTGAGAATGACTAGATGAGATTTAATTACTTCTTCGTCTGTAATTTCTAAATCAGAAGTAGGAATAATTAATCCTTCTTGAATGGCAGGTAAAAGACAGCGAAATACTTCAATAGCTGGAGTTTCAGAAATAATTACTAATGTTTTTAAGTCAAAACTGTTACCTACACAAGCTGCTAGTTGAAGTAGATGTTGGGTTAATTCCGGTAACTTTTTTAATTTAGTAACCATTAAATCTACTACATTTTCAGTAATGCCCATTGCTTCAATTTGGTTGATATTCCACTGCCATTTTCCTTGAGCTTTAATTGATGAAGATGATTGGGGAAGCGCGAAGTTAAGTAAATTTTCTTGATACAGAGTCTTCAAAAATTGATTGATAAAGAAGGGGTTACCTTCGGTTTTTTGCATGACTAATGCTGTCAAAGACTGAACTGATTTTGGATCGGTGTGAAGGGTTTCAGCAATTAATTGGTTGATATGTACAAATTCTAAAGGTAGCAAATTAATCAGATGTATAATGGCTCCTTTAGTAGCCAAATTATCTAGTGCGATCGCTAATGGATGAGTAGGATAAACTTCATTGTTTCGATAAGCACCAATTAAGAAGAGATAGCGCATCTCTTCTTCCGTCATCATAATTTCAATTAAGTTTAAAGTGGCCGAGTCTGCCCACTGTAAATCATCTAGAAAAATGACTAAGGGATGATATGGGTGACAAAATACTCGGATAAAGTTCTGAAAAACTAAGTTAAAGCGATTTTGCGATTCCGCAGGGCCTAATGCTTGAACTGGAGGCTGTGGCCCAATAATTAGCTCTACTTCAGGAACGACTTCAATAATGATTTGTCCGTTCGCACCTAATGCAACTAACAATTTTTCTTTCCAATGTTTGAGTTCTTCTTCACTTTCAGTCAACAGTTGTCGCACTAAAGATTGAAAACCATTGACTATGGCTGAATAGGGAATGTTGCGCTGAAATTGGTCAAATTTTCCGGCAATAAAATAGCCCTTCTGCCGGGTAATTGGTTTATAAATTTCTTGTACTAATGCTGATTTTCCAATTCCAGAGTAGCCAGACACTAACATCATTTCGGTAGTTCCCTGACTAACTCGATCGAACGCAGCTAACAAAGTTTCTACTTCCCGTTCTCGACCGTAAAGTTTTTGAGGAATTTGAAATTTATCAGAAATATCCTGTTGACCTAAAGTAAATGACGCAACCTTACCCTTCGCTTGTAACTGAGTTAGGCATTCTTCTAGATCTACTTGAATTCCCCATGCACTTTGATATCTTTCTTCCGCAGTCTTGGCTAATAGCTTTGTAACTATATCTGAAATTGCCACCGGAATTTTTGGGTTAATTTCATGGGGGGGTATTGGTTGTTTGGCAATATGACAATGGACTAATTCCATTGCATCGTTACTCGGAAATGGTAACTGATGAGTTAGTAACTCGTAAAAAGTGACGCCCAGAGAATAAAAATCTGTTCGATAATCGAGCGATCGGTTCATTCTCCCCGTTTGTTCGGGAGACATATAAGCAAGAGTTCCTTCTAAAACATTGGGATTTTTAATAGTAGGAGTTTCACGGGATAAAACCGTAGCAATTCCAAAATCAATAATTTTAACTTCCTGAGTTTGATGATTTAAAACAATATTAGAAGGATTTAAGTCTTTATGAATAACGTTGGCAGCGTGAATTTCTCCCAATATTTTGGTGATTTTAATCGCCATTTCTAAAAAAGTATTTAGATTACAAGTTTGTTCGTTGATGATTTTTTTTAAAGACTCGGCTCCGAAATCTTCTAAAATCATTACTAAGCTAGCTTGATATTTTTCCAAGCCATAAACTTTAATTACTCCGCTTAAATTCAAGTTGCGGGTAATCTCATACTCTTGTTTATAACGAATTAGAGAGGTTAATGAGGGATATTCTTGTTTGAGTATCTTCAGAATTATGGGTTGATTATCTAGTTCTCTCACTCCGCGATAGACTAGAGAGTTAGTACTTTCGTATATTTTATTGAGTAAATGGCAACCAACTAAATTCATAAGACAATAGTTTGTGTAATAAATTTTGCCAAAATCAATAAACAAAACGATACACGCCAATGAATTACATCAGCTATGTTTTGCATTTATTTGGATTAGTTTATGTACGAGAATTAATCGGAATAATAGGCTGGAAAATAACTAATTTTTGTTTAAGCCATTCGATTTATTTGGCAAACAAAAATATTAAGTTCTGATATTTAGCTTAAGCTTAATTACGATAAAATTACTAAAAGGTAACAAAAATTAAAAATTAATTAAGCTTTTTTAGAATCTCACGAGTAATCACTGTTTGTGGCTTAAACTGCTTTAATTTAAAAAGCAATTGTTGAGTATTTTATTAAATTTGTCATCCGTAGAAATACTGTTTTTATAAAATATTCTAAGAAATTAAAAATAGACTAAATGATTTAAAAAGTGGTAATTTAATTTCTAAATTATGCAAAATCCACTATTTTCTGGCTGAGGTAGCTTATTCATGTTGAGCGATCGCAACTTGCCACTTACCTTTTTTCTTGTGTAATTTGAAAGATGGAAAAGACTGTAAAACTTTCAGCAAGCTGCCATTTAACTTTAAATTATCCTTAATCACGGTGTTAATCGATTGACCGTATTGTTTGTGAAATTCAGTACCTATGACTTCTAGGTAAATTGGATTTCCTGCGGATTTATTAGTTAATTCATCCAAAAGGGTAAATAAGGCTTTTTTTAGGTTTTCCGCTGAATTAATATCTGACAAAGCTTGAATACCGATTTTACTAGTACTATCTTTAGGCTGTCGTGTAATTTTGCTTTCTATTTTGTCCGAGGATTTGAAATCAAACAAACTTACATAAACAGGAGATTCGTTTGACGGCTGATGCACCACAAAAAAATCGGGTCGATCGAGAAAAATATCTTTCGATTTCTTCTCCGGCAGATGAGTAGCAATGACCTGACTGAGCGATAAATTATACTTGCTGTGAAACAAACTAACAATTCTAGAAAGTTTAATCCAATGCAAGCCCGTTCTCTCTTGTTCGGTTTTGATTAAATCTGCCAACTGAGAGATTAATTCTGCAATAGAGGGGATTTCCGGTGCGGGCTTTAGAGAATAACTTTGAGTTTGACCGGTTTTAATATTGAAAGCTATAATTTTATCACCTTGTTTGCGGACGCGATACACGGTTAAACCGTGAGTTTGTAACGTATTGCATAAATGAGTTAAACCGTTATCGGAAGAACAAACTAAAACTTCTCTAGCGTTAGGATAATGCACGAAAATCGAAGACCCAACCGTTGCCATTTTAAAATCAGCACTATCTTTTCCCGGCGGTACGTGAATTAATTCGTAACCCCGTCCGTGAAATTCTAAATCTTGCTTACCCATGCTGCGCCAATTGGCAAATGCAACTTTAATTTGAATGGGATAAGTGCAAATTCCCGCTAAAAATTTTTCCGTTTCTACATCTAGTTGTAAATTTTCGGCATCTAGTAATAAAATCGCAATACTCGATTGGGTGTGATAAGCAATATTGGGAACGGGTGATGTAGTTAGTTCAGTTTGTTTTAGCTCGTGACGATCTGCTGGTACATCAAGCGAGGGTGCTGGCTGAATTAATTGACGCACTTCTTGGATTAATAACTTAAATACATCTGTTTGGAAAAACTCGTTCGCTAGAATAATTTGCAGAATTTTTCTTAGCTTGAGGATGAGTGTTTTTCGATCTTCAGCCGTGCCTATTTCTTTTTTTAGTTTGTTGAGAAAGAGAGTTTGATTTTTAGCATCCTGCCATTTAACTTTCCGATATTTTTCATTCAGCAATTCAGGTTGCTGTTGCTGAATGTTCAGGACAGCTTGATAGGCAAAAGTGCTAATTCGATCGACAATTACAGGTTCATTCACTTTCGACAAATTGTAGTTATCCAAAAAATTCCGTCCCGCGCAGTGGGTAGGCTCTCAGTCCATAATATGAGGAAGACAAAGCTTCACATATTTTAATTATGGCTAGAGATTTGCGGGGATTCATCAAACTGCTGGAAGAAAAGGGACAATTAAAACGGATTACAGCTTTAGTTGACCCGGATTTGGAAATTGCGGAAATTTCCAACCGGATGTTGCAACGGGGTGGCCCCGCGCTAATATTTGAAAATGTGAAAGGGGCGGCGTATCCGGTTGCTGTTAACTTGATGGGAACGGTGGAACGCATTTGCTGGGCGATGAATATGCAGCACCCGGAAGAGTTGGAAGCATTGGGCAGAAAGTTGAGTATGCTGCAACAACCGAAACCACCGAAGAAGATCGCACAGGCAGTGGAGTTTGGCAAAGTGCTGTTTGATGTGGTGAAGGCAAAACCGGGGCGAGATTTTTTCCCTGCGTGTCAGCAAGTTGTCATCCAAGGTGAAGATCTGGATTTGCATAAAATTCCGATGATTCGCCCTTATTCGGGTGATGCGGGGAAAATTATCACCTTGGGTTTGGTGATTACGAAGGATTGCGAAACCGGAACGCCAAATGTGGGGGTTTATCGCTTGCAATTGCAATCTCGCAATACGATGACGGTGCATTGGTTGTCAGTGCGAGGTGGGGCAAGGCATTTGCGAAAGGCGGCGCAGATGGGGAAAAAGTTGGAAATTGCGATCGCCCTTGGTGTCGATCCCCTGATCATTATGGCCGCCGCCACCCCCATCCCGGTAGATTTGTCAGAATGGCTGTTTGCCGGACTTTACGGCGGTTCTGGCGTGCAATTGGCAAAATGCAAAACGGTAGATTTGGAAGTGCCAGCGGACTCGGAAATCGTCTTAGAAGGCACGATTACACCTGGGGAAGTGTTGCCTGATGGCCCATTTGGGGATCACATGGGTTACTACGGCGGGGTGGAAGATTCGCCGCTAATTCGCTTCCACTGCATGACGCACCGCAAAGACCCGATTTATCTGACTACTTTCAGCGGTCGTCCGCCCAAGGAAGAAGCAATGATGGCGATCGCGCTTAACCGCATCTACACCCCAATTTTACGACAACAAGTATCGGAAATTGTGGACTTTTTCCTACCAATGGAAGCGCTGAGTTACAAAGCAGCAATTATTTCCATTGATAAAGCATATCCAGGTCAAGCTAGACGAGCAGCTTTAGCTTTTTGGAGTGCGCTACCTCAGTTTACTTACACCAAATTCGTGATTGTGGTGGATAAGGATATAAACATTCGCGATCCCAGACAAGTAGTGTGGGCAATTAGTTCAAAAGTTGACCCGTCAAGAGATGTTTTCATTCTGCCCAATACACCTTTTGATAGTTTGGATTTCGCCTGCGAAAAAATTGGTTTAGGTGGCAGAATGGGCATTGATGCTACTACCAAAATTCCCCCAGAAACCGAACACGAATGGGGCGCACCTTTAGAGTCAGATCCGGATGTAGCCGCAATGGTAGAAAGACGTTGGGCTGAGTATGGTTTAGCGGATTTGCAATTAGGAGAAGTTGACCCGAATTTGTTTGGATATGATATGAGGTAACAGCCCATCTCTTACTCCCTCTCCGTAAATGGAGAGGGGGCTTAGAAAAAAGTTTAATTTTTTGAGGTAATTTTATGAGTTCTCCATTTCCGGGAATGAATCCTTATTTAGAACATCCTGACTTTTGGCAAGGATTACATCACTTACTTATTGTTGAAATTGCCAGATTTTTGGCTCCTAAATTGCGCCCTAAATACATAGTTGCTGTAGAAGTGCGAATGTATGAAACTGGTGGAGAAGATTTGCTGGTAGGACTCCCCGACGTGGCAGTACAAAGTTTATTAGATGAAACTAATCCTGCCACAACAAATGTGGCTGTTGCAGCACCTCCCGCCCAACCTGTAACGGTCACAATTCCCGTACCTGAGATTATCAAACAAGGATATTTAGAAATCCGAGAAGTGGAAACAAAAGAAGTAGTAACGGCGATCGAAATTATTTCACCCGTGAATAAAAGACCGGGGGAAGGAAGGAAAGCATACGAAACTAAACGTCAAAGGGTAATAGGCAGTTTTACTAATTTAGTTGAGATTGATTTGTTACGCAATGGGCAATCGATGCCATTTGATAATCATGGTATTCAAAGTGATTATCGAGTTTTGGTTTGTCGGGCTGATCGCCGTCCTTTAGCCGATCTATATGGATTTAATTTATCACAAGAAATCCCTAAATTTCCGATTCCTTTAAAGGCAGGAGATGTAGAGCCAGTGGTTGATTTACAAGAGTTATTAAATAAGGTTTATGATGTAGCTGGTTATGATATGCGGATAGATTACAGACGCGAACCCGTGCCTGCATTATCAGAAACAAATGCAGCTTGGGTTGATGCTTTGTTGAAAGAGCGAGGGTTAAGATAATGATTGTGATGTTTTGCGATCGAACTTAGGCCGAGGTAGATCATGATTCAAGAATATATTCAGAAAGCAATGGAAGCAGCGCACTACGAAATGCTTGAGGAAGATGAAGGCTTTTATGGCGAAATTCCTGGAGCAACTGGCGTATGGGCAACAGGTAGTACTTTGGAAAGCTGTCGCAAGGAACTATTAGAAGTGTTAGAAGAATGGATACTAATTGGAATCGCGATGGGTCATCAACTGCCAGAATTCGACGGCGTTACCTTAAAAGTCGAATCTGTCGCCTGATGCCCAAATTTTTCTGTTGATTTTTTGATAATCCTATAAGGACAAGCTAATTTGAGGGTATTAAATAATGCCACCTTTTGGCCCTATCTCTCGTCGCGACTTGATTGCAGCTTTGCGTGCTGCTGGCTTTGAAGGCCCATTTTCAGGCAAAAAACACCAATTTATGGTCAGAGATGGTCTACGAGTTCGTATTCCTAACCCACATCAAGGAGATATTAGTCAGAATTTACTGGGAAGAATCTTGAAACAAGCAGGAGTTTCACTGAATGAATGGGAAAGCCTTTAGTTCCATAATGGTATAGAGAGTCACCACAAAGCCGTAAAACTGGATATGGATTGGACAATACCAGTGCGATCGCAACATTAAATTGTTTCGAGAAAGTTACTTTAGTCTAAAAAAGAAGCTTCCTAAGCTTGTATCATAGTATATAATAAAAATTTTATTATGGTTGTAAAGCTATATGAGAAAAGTTTTCGTTAAATCTTACAGCAGATTCGAGTTACGTGAGGTACAGGATAGAAACCCGGTTTCTTGAAGAAACCGGGTTTCTGTTACCAGGTATGTGTATCTCATTTACTTGGAAAGCGCTGTATCTTATTTTAAATTTGGTAGATTTGTATAACAAAAATGTTTCAAAGAAACAAAAGATTCAGATTGATGAATCTGAATAGGAACAGTTATGAGACAATCATTATTCTCCACATATAGGTAATAGTCGGGTTTAATTACAGAAAGTTTAATGAAAAAATCAAACAAATACCTTGCAGTATATCTTCTTCTTTAACTCGTACTTACTTCTTCAATTCTGAAGAAAAAATGGCACATATCTTAAGTTCAGTTATTAGTTATTAGAGATTACAGCAAATGAGTATTCCCATGTTTAGATTAAAATATCCTGTGGAACAAAGCGACCCACCTCTTTCTCCGAGAGAAACTTTGCCAACAATGTACGATTTACCTAGTGAAAATCCGGAGGAACCTGGTTTGCCTGATGAGTTTCACATTTTACAACCCCAATTGCTGAGTTTTACTTTTCGTCCCCGCAATTATTTTCCAGAACAGTTGTTTTGCGGGAGTGATATGAATCTCTATTACGATGTGCGTCACCAAAACTGGTATAAACGACCAGATTGGTTTGGGGTTGTGGGAGTACCGAGACTTTATGATGGTGGAGATTTACGCCTGAGTTATGTTATTTGGCAAGAGGGAATTAGTCCTTTTGTAGTAGTTGAATTGCTTTCTCCTGGTACGGAAAAAGAAGATTTGGGAGAAACAAGTAGTAGCGCTAGTCAACCTCCTACGAAGTGGAAAGTTTACGAACAAATTTTGCGAGTTCCTTATTATGTGGTGTTCGATCGCTATACCGATCGATTACGAGTATTTAGTTTAGTATCTGGTCGTTATCAAGAGGTAAATTTAACTGAATCAAAAGTTTGGATGCCTCCGTTGGAATTGGGTTTAGGATTGTGGGAAGGCGAATATCAAGGAATAAATCGTTTGTGGTTACGTTGGTATGATGAGGAGGGAAATTTGATTTTGACGGATGCTGAAAGGGAAAAGCAACGGGCGGAAGAAGCAGAAAAAAGGGCAGAAGAAGCGGAAAGGCGGGCTGAAATTTTAGCTCAAAGGTTGCGAGAGTTGGGAATTGAACCGTAGGAGTTGAGAGTGCGATCGCATTTATCGATCGATTAGATTGGCTTTATTTAGGAAGTGCGATCGCAAGATCAAACTTTCATAATTCTACAGAGTTAATAACTAAACTTCTACATTCCCTTCTTCCCATCCCTCTCCCCAAAGCAATAAGCATAAATGCTTAACCCAATAGTTGCAATCCGGAAGCAGGAAGTATTAACCCATACAGCTGTGCCAACCTTAAAAATAAAGGCATCAGAACTAAACCTATGGCTAACCACCACGACTTTGAACCATCTACTGATACCAGGCTAGCTGCCACTACCAGAATATGGTCTTTCGCTACCGGAATGCTGGCACTTTCCATTTTATTTTCACCGACTAGAGAGAATATTGCCGTACCGATTTCGATCGCAACCAGCGCCGCCGCAGGTACCGCCGTGGTGTGGTTAGCCGATCGCAAATCCTCCATCTCCTTACAAGAACATCAGTTAAAACGAATCGAAAATCGCCTTAATGAAATCGAAAAAAGAGTTGGTGAAGAGGACTTAGAAATGTGGTTGCAAACCACAGATATAGCATCACGAAATTAGTTAACTACGATCCTTTCAGTCCCTAACTGAATTTAATGGGGGTAAGGGGAAAAGGGAAAAAAGCTAGTTTATCCACTTCCCCACTATCACCAACCAGTTTCGATCGCACCCAAAGCTGGAGATATCACTCATACTTAAATTATTAATACTCAAAATCTATCGTGAGAATGAACGATATAGAAAAACCTGCCAATACTCAGCTTCCCAAATGTCCGACTGGAATTCAGGGACTTGACGAAATTACCTATGGAGGATTGCCCAAAGGACGCCCCACCTTAGTTTGTGGTTCGGCTGGTTGCGGTAAGACTCTCCTAGCAATGGAATTTCTGCTGCACGGTATCAAACAGTATGGCGAACCGGGAGTATTTATATCTTTTGAAGAAACTGCCGAGGAACTAACTCAAAACGTCACATCTTTAGGATGGGATTTAAAACAATTAATTGCCGATCGCAAACTCGTGATTGACTGCATATATATAGACAGAAGCGAAATTCAAGAGACAGGAGAGTACGATTTAGAAGGAATATTTGTCCGTCTGGGTAGCGCGATTGATGCGATCGCAGCCAAACGGATAGTTTTAGATACGGTAGAAGTGTTGTTTGCAGGCTTATCCAACACCAGCATCGTGCGATCGGAATTGCGGCGTTTGTTTCGCTGGCTGAAAACAAAAGGAGTAACCGCGATCGTTACTGGCGAACGAGGCGTCAATTCCCTCACTCGCCAAGGTTTGGAAGAGTACGTTTCCGATTGCGTAATTCGGTTAGATCAGCGGGTGCAAGATGAGTTATCTACCCGACGGCTACAAATCTTGAAGTATCGCGGTTCTAGTCACGAAACCAACGAATATCCGTTTTTAATCGAAGAAGACGGCATCTCTGTATTACCCATCACCTCGGTAGGGCTACAGCATGAAGTTTCTACAGAACGCATTCCCACCGGTATACCCCGCCTGGATACCATGCTGGGGGCAGATGGCTATTTTCGTGGTAGCAGCATACTGGTTACCGGAACAGCCGGTACTGGTAAAAGTACGATCGCCGCTCATTTCGCTCGCGCCAATTGCGATCGAGGCGAAAAGTGCTTGTATTTAGCCTTTGAAGAAGCACCAGACCAGATTTGCCGTAATATGCGATCGATCGGCATCGATTTAGCACCCTACATCCAGCAGGGATTGTTACACATCGAAGCCATGCGCCCAACCGTCCAAGGATTGGAATTACATTTAGTTAAACTCCACAAACAACTACGCGACTTACAACCAAGCGCCGTCATTATCGATCCGATTAGTAATTTGACATTAAGCGGTTCTTTAAATCATGCAAAAGCCTTTTTCATGCGCCTGATTGACTTATTAAAATCCCAAAACATCACCGTTTTAATGACCAATCTCACATCCGGAGGTAGCCCTCTAGAAAGTACCGAAATAGGAGTTTCATCTCTGATGGATACTTGGCTAGAAGTGAGAACGATCGAAAGCAACGGCGAACGCAATCGCGTCTTGCAAATTTTGAAATCTCGCGGTATGGAACACTCAAACCAAGTGCGAGAATTTCGACTCACAAATCGCGGCATTGAACTGATCGATGTTTACATCGGACAGGGAAATGTTTTAATCGGCACAGCACGAATAGCCCAAGAAGCAAAAGAAAATTTAGAACGCTTAAACCGTCAGCAAAATATTGCCCGCAGGCGACGGGAACTAGAACGTCAACAGTTATTAGTACAGTCCCAAATTGCTACTTTACAAGCGCAAGTAGACGCAGAAAAAGAAGAACTAGAACGCATGAGTTATGAAGAAAATCTTCAAGAAAAAATCTTCATCCAAGACCAACAATTAATGGCACAAATTCGCAAAGCTGATTAACCAAAAGACAAAGAGTAAGAAAAGCGTAATTATCACAAAAAAGGTAGAAAAGAATGGTTGATGAAAACACAGATCGATCGAACGATGATATAAATACCAGTTTCGAGCAGGAAATCGCTAATCAATCCGATCGGCAATACTATCTGCGATTATATGTAGCTGGCGTAACTTCTCACTCTACCACTGCTATTAAAAATCTAAAATCTATTTGCGATGAATACTTGAAGGGACGCTATCAATTAGAAGTAATTAATATTTACCATAAAACCGAATTAGTAATTCAGGATAATATTGTTGCCGTTCCCACACTGATCAAACAGCTTCCCCCTCCCTTAAAAAGGATTATTGGCGATTTATCAAATACGGAAAAAGTTTTACTTGGTTTAGATATCCTTCCCAAGTAAAGAGACGTTGTATACAACGTCTCTACTTCTATGCGGGAAATATCTAATCTACAATGCGGTTAAGCCTCCTTCAATCGTCGATAACGCTTTCGTCTATCTTTCGAGATTGGCGCAGCCATCATTAACACCCTTTCGATTACCCAAGGGGCAATTCTCTGACCCCAAACTGCTAAATGGCTTTGCCATCCCACTAAAATTTCCGGTGTTTCTTTCTGCAATCCAGCTATTAGCGCCTTCGCTACTTTTTGGGTGGTTGTAGGCACTACCCAACGGAACCATTGCAGATCTTTTACCATGTCCGTATCCGTTAAAGAGGGTAACAAAGCGATTACATTGATATTGTATTCAGCTAATTCTCCTCGTAATGCTTGGGTAAATCCCAAAATCGCGAACTTAGTAGCTGAATAAGTTGCCATTGTGGGGGCTGCTACTTTACCCATCAAGCTAGAAACATTGACAATCGTGCCTTCTCTTTGAGTTGCCATTCGTCGCGCTACTAAGCGAGTGATGGCATACATTCCCATCAAATTAATCGAGATTTCTTGTTGTACGTTTGGCAGGGGAGATTTTAAGAAAGGTGATTGATGTGCAACTCCCGCACAGTTGACTAGTAGATGAATTGGGCCATGATCTCGCCATGCTTGCGCGATCGCAATATTCACTTCTATCAATTGGGATAAATCTAACGCTAAGGTCACTACTTCTGCGCCAAATGCCTCGATTTCAACGGCTACTTCTGCTAATTTTTGGCGATCCCGCGCCACTAATAACAAGCGTTTCACTCCAGCTTTGGCTAACTCCAAAGCGATCGCTTTTCCAATTCCACGAGAAGCTCCAGTAACAAGAGCAGTTTTTCCTTGAATGTTCATAAAAAGACCTCCAAATTTGAGGCGTAAAGTCAATATTAGCCCCTGAATTAATCAATTTTGCGACAACATTCTTCCATTCAGTAAGACTAATAACAACTCAGGATTGTTGCTTTCAACTGAATACATTTCTCTAAAAAAATGCAGGGAACACTATTTTTATGGCAATCAGAGAAATGTATTACAGTTATAATGAAATCAAATGTTAGTTAAACTGGTACTACGCCTAGTAACCGAGTCATCTGCAAATATAAAGTAAGAAGAAGTTGAGTAGGCGCGTAAATTAATGATTGAGTGCAACCATAGCAAATCAACCCATTCTTACTTTTTTAGCGTAGTAAAACCAGCAACAAAGATATTCCTCAGCCGTTTCGGGATGGCGTTAACGTAGAGTTGCTAGAGAAATATCTGGCAGACAATTCTGTAATCATAGAATTGGCGCACAACCAACATAAATGTAGAGCATAAGTCGCACGTCTCCTCAATACGAGCGTTTACCAAATCAAGGTATATGCACACCTTAACAACTAAATCAACAATCCGCAATATTTTTTTATAAATTTCTTATTACATTTCTGTTACAAAGATTTTAAGAAAAGGCAAAATAGCCGTCATATATGGTTTATAGCTATTTAAAACCATCGTCTTACTGCTGGAAAAACCAATCTTTAAGTATAAATACTTAGCCCAAATGCAGGAACCCACTGGCAGGAAGTAGAGAAAAGTGCGATCGCGTCATCCTATACATAAAAGACTGACAAAAGCAGAAACCATGACCGAAAAGTTAGAAAAAGACATAGAGCAATTCAAAGATATCCGCCTGACAGCTACCCAAAAAATTTGGTCTTATGCAACTGGAATGCTAGCGCTTTGTTTAATTTTTTCTCCTGCTAGGAATAATATTATTCTCCCGATCGTCATCGTAGGCGGCGCAGCAGGTGCGACTGCTTTCGTCTGGCGCGATCGCAAACCTGTATACTCTCTAGCAAAAAATAAAATCCAACAAATAGAACAACGCCTTGCCAACCTAGAAACCATCGTCGGTAACGATGATTTAGATTTGCAGAATAGAATTAAACAATTAGAGTCTAGCGACCAACACTAAATCTAAACTTTATCACCATTTAAATCAGCCTCACCAAAACTCAAATACTCTCTATAGAAGGCATTGGGTTCGGATTTATTTTTCATAACCTAAATGCAGTATTATCATGTAAAAGCATTAAATTGAGAGGGAGTATGAGTGAAAAAAAATTACCTTGGTTTAGAGCGGTTTTTCGACTGAGAGGTTCCGTAGTTCTAGACGTTTTACCCAGAGTAATAGTATGCGGTTTATTTGGTGTTTTTATATCCCTGCTTCACAATCGGGGTATTCCCGTATATATGCCAATATTTGAAAGCATTATTCCTAGCATAGTATTAGGATTATTATTAGTTTTTCGGACAAATACAGCTTACGAAAAATTTTGGGAAGGGCGCAAACTTTGGGGGTCTATAGTTAATGCGTCTCGTAATTTGGCTCGTCAAATTTGGGTAGCAGTTGAAGAAAAAGAACCGAAAGATAAAGAACATAAAATTCTTACACTGCGGTTACTAGTAGCTTTTGCAGTGGCTACTAAGCTACACTTAAGATGCGAGCCAGTTAATAGCGAATTAGCATCATTAATTTCTCAATCCCGTTATCAAAAGCTGCAAACAATGAACAATCCTCCCCTAGAGATTGCTTTCTGGATCGAGGATTATCTCCAAGAACAATATGAAAAAAACTGCCTCAATATATATCAAATTGATGGCATAAAGCAACTACTAAATATTTTAGTAGATTGCTTAGGTGGTTGCGAACGTATTATTAAAACACCAATTCCTTTGGCATATGCCATCCACTTGAAACAACTCTTGCTACTTTATTGCTTATCATTACCCTTTCAGTTGGTAGAACACTTTAATTGGTTTACTGGCCCTATTGTAGCGTTAATTAGTTTTACTTTGTTAGGAATCGAACAAATCGGCATTGAAATTGAAAACCCATTTGGACACGACCCTAATGATTTGCCTTTAGATGATATTTGCACTAATATGCAGCGTAACATAGAAGATTTGATTACCCTAAGTCCTTATGTGAGAGATTGGAAAACAAAACAAATAGAAGAATCAATCTATTAGACCTCTCCAAAAAAACCTTGTAGAGAAGTTTCATGAAACGTCTCTACAAGAAATAACGGGGGTAATTGAAGCGGATTTGGTATAACCACCAACTTAGGTAGATTCCTTCCCTAAAAGGCTCGATTCTCCGACTCTTTCGGATTGATGGAATAAAATGTTCGTATTTGTTACCAATTTACGGAATAGTACGTTAAGCTAACGCTGTTTAATTATTGGTTGAAATACTCAATTGTTGGCTCGCGCCTAACACACCCTACAGTTAAATAACATTTTATTATCCCCATAAATGCGGAAGAGCCGTGCTAACTTGATGAATAAAGCAATCCGCTCTAACTTCCAAGGAGATAATTCGCTCCCGTTAGCAACTAAGGATGAATTTAGTAAAAACCTTTTGGCAATGGACTGGACTACCCTTCTCAAATCCCAACAAGCTGACTTTGTGAAACGGCTCAAAAAACAAAAAGCTTTAGAGCTAAGCATACTCAACTCCGATCTCCGAGATTGTCATAGTGAAATGATGGTAATCTGGGGTCAACAATTAGAAAAAATTTTAGAGTTTTGCCAAGAAGAAGCCGAGCAAATCGGCCAAAAACCTCCTCAAACGCCTCCAGATTACAACCTTTGGCTAAATTTTAGCGACCAATTTCAAAATGAAGCCTACGAGTACTTACTCCGAGAGCGCTTGGTAGATGCTATTATGTCAACTCGCCTGGGAAAGATAGTTAAAAAAGTTAAAATTGACCCCCATTTAAACATCGAACTAGATAATGAAGGTAACCTACGTAACGAAAGTAAATTTAGTTATATTTTGGCAGATGATTCTACAGTAAGCATTCAAGTTCATATTTGCGACAAAGAAAGTTTTAATAGCATCAAAAAAGATAAAATTAGGTGGTCGGTTACTCAAGAAGATATCAAAAACCATAAGGTTTTGATTTTTATCTGTTCGTTTTGGTTGGCTTGTTGTACTGCCAGAGGCACGGAAATTGAAACTATCTTAGCAGGATTTTTACCGACAAAAGAGATTTTATTTAGCAGCCCTAAAACTTATCTGAAACCATCTGACTTGTTTTATGCAGGTGGTTTGCGATGTTATTTAGAATCATTAAATCCAGCCAATTATCCGCCTCAAGAAAGTGTTATTGTTGCCTCTCAAAGCAAAAATACGCCCGCAGAAAATTTTCTGAATACGGCTATAGGAGGTTGGAAATGCTTATATACTCTGACTGGTCATCCCACTGGAATAAATTGCCTTGATGTTACTAAAAATCCTGCCCATACAGACGTATTACTTGCTAGCGGTAGCCGTGGCGAAATCCGTCTTTGGGATATTAAAAATGGTCGTTTGATTAGTACGCTTTCCGAATATCCTTGGATGGAAAATAGGCAGGTTGATGAAATAAATTCCCTGGCTTTCAGTCCCGATGGACAAACTTTAATTAGCGGTGGAGTAGACTCAACTATTAAAATTTGGCACGTTGGTGCTAAAGACATCATCGATATTTTAGAAGATCGTAAAGGCGTAGTGCGTTGTGTCGCGTTTAGTCCTACTGGACAAACTTTTGCTACTGGTGGAGATGACCGCAAAATTAACTTGTGGAATCGCCTTAAAAGAGAAGCTTTTTCTTCCCTTTCTTGGGGCGATAGCGTTCCCCATTCTCTTGCTTTTAATTACAACGGAAAACTACTAGCTAGCGGTAGTTATCGGAAAATTAAAGTGTGGCGAATGGATGATGGCAAGGAATCGCATTCTCCAAAAGCCAAGTTAATCCATACTATTACTGCCCATTCTCATATTGTGAGCGCTGTTGCTTTTAGTTTTGGTTCTCCCACTACTGTTAATCGAGAAATAGAGGGAAAATCTTCTTCGCAAACAGAGTTAACGGAAATTTTAGTTAGTGGTAGTCGCGATCGCACGATTAAAGTATGGCATCTGGAAACGGGAAAATTGATTCGTACCCTCACGGGACATACCGGTGCTATTTTTTCTGTGGCTGTTAGCAAGGATGGGAAAACGATTGCCAGCGGCAGTGAAGATAAAACTATTAAACTTTGGCATTTAGAAACAGGCGAACTTTTAAGCACTTTTACAGGTCATGGGGAAGCAGTAAATGCAGTTGTTTTTACCCCTGATGGGCGAACCTTAGCTAGTGCTAGCCTGGATAAGACGATCAAAATTTGGCAGCAATATTCCGCTCGTTGAATTCTCACTCCTGACTCGGAGAATTGTGGCTCCTAAATTCTATAAACTGTTTATGTTACATTTCGATCGCGCAAATGGAAAATCAAGTTTGGTTCCTTTTAAAAGTTCTAGTTCTCTCCGCTATAATATCAGTTTTAATTAAATATGGTGGCCCATTGCTGAATGTGAATGGAACACCATTAGTAGCGCTGATACTGGTGTTGTTGCCTAGCATAGTTTTAGCGATCGCACTTTGGTGGCGATTCAGCCAGCGTGCCGAAAATTAAGCTTTAGGACATTGTATAAGTAATGTCGCCCATGTATGCTTGAAAAATTGGTATCAACCCTCGATCTCTAACAAAAATGGGAGTGAGAACCGTGGATTTGGGTCAATTACTCGGCCTGATCGTAATTTGCATATGTTTGTACATCTTATGGCAAATTAGACAAGTACTATTATTGGTATTTGCAGCTGTAGTTTTGTCCACTGCCTTAAATCGGCTGGCGCGACGGCTGCAACAGTCAGGATTACCCCGCTTATGGTCGGTGTTGCTCTCGATTATTATATTGCTCACTGTCTTAACGGGCTTTTTCTTCATAATCGTGCCCCCTTTTGCAACCGAATTCCAACAACTAGCAGAAATCTTACCAAAAGCAATTAATCGCTTAAATCAGTGGCTAAACATACTGAGAAATAACTTACCAAACCAATTCAATCAATATCTTCCGGATATTAATAATTTAATCCAACAAGTGCAACCTTTGGTGAGCCGATTATTAGGCGGATCGGTTGCTTTTGTTTCCAACACGCTAGGCTCGGTTTTAAGCTTTTTACTAGTCATAGTATTAACTTTAATGATGTTAGCCCAGCCCTTGTCTTATCGAAAAACCTTCGTGCGGTTATTTCCCTCTTTTTACCGCAGGCGAGTGGATGGCATATTAGATGAATGTGAAGTAGCGCTGGGTAGATGGATTATCGGTGCTTTAATTAGCATGAGCGTAGTTGCCCTACTGAGCGTAATTGGGCTTTCTATTCTAGGCGTCAGGCTAGCATTGGCACAGGGTGTTTTAGCGGGATTGCTAAACTTTATCCCCAATATTGGCCCGACACTAAGCATAGTTTTGCCGATGACGATCGCGCTTTTAGATGCCCCTTGGAAATCCTTCGCCGTACTCATTCTCTACTTCATTATTCAGCAATTTGAAAGTAGTTTTCTCACCCCTTACGTGATGGCGCAACAGGTAGCGCTGCTGCCAGCCATCACCTTAATGTCACAAGTATTTTTCGCCACCTTCTTTGGATTTTTAGGGTTAATTCTCGCCCTGCCTCTCACCGTAGTAGGACAAGTCTGGGCAAAAGAAGTATTGATTAAAGATATCCTGGATCGATGGGATAGCGATCGCAAATCTGAATTAGCAAAAGCTGGTATAGCAGAATCTCAAGAAGCGAGCGAAACGAAAAGAAATGCCGCCATTTTAGCTGAAGAAACCCCCACAACTCCAGAAGAATCAAGTGCTGAAAGCGATCGTAAAAATGGTAATTGATGTGAAAAACTATATCTTCACCTATTTAAAATTTGGAATAACATGAGAACCGTTGCCGAAATTAACGATAAAATAATCCAAAAAAAAGCTGTAGTTTGGACGGTTGAAGAATTAAAAATACATGTAGCCGATCTCGGAATTACTCAAGCCGCTAAACAAGTAGACGTAATTACCACTGGCACTTTTGAGCCAATGGAATCTTCTGGTGCAATTATTAACTTAGGACACACAGATCCGCCCATTAAAATTCGCTCTTGTTGGTTAGATGGCGTATTAGCTTACTCTGGTTTCGGGGCAGTAGATTTGTATTTGGGAGCTACTCAAGGAGTTGATTATCCCAGTTCCGGAGATTCCACCGACGATCTAGAATCTAGAGAGCGCGGTGGCGGTCATGTCATTGAAGATTTGATCGCCGGAAAACCAGTGCAAATGCGTGCGGTTGGACAAGTCACGGATTGTTATCCCCGCCCATCATTTGAAACAACGATTACTCGCGACACGATCAACCAATTTTATCTCTATAATCCTCGCAATTTATATCAGAATTTTATCGTCGGAGTGAATGGAGGCGATCGCCCTCTGTTTACCTATCTCGGCCCACTACAACCCCGACTCGCCAACGCCGTTTATTCCAATCCCGGTGCGATTTCTCCCCTATTCAACGACCCGGATTTAGACATCATCGGCATTGGTACGCGCATTTTTTTAGGTGGTGGTATAGGTTACGTAGCTTGGGAAGGTACGCAGCATTTTCCCTTACAAAAAAGGCGACCAAATCAAACACCGATCGGCCCCGCTGCTACCCTTGCTTTAATTGGCGATGCTAAACAAATGAATCCCCGTTGGGTGCGGGGTTGCTACTTCAAAAATTACGGCCCTTCCTTAATGTTAGGTGCGGGTATCCCAATACCTGTTTTATCAGAAGAAGTAGTCGCAAAATGTGCCGTCCAAGATAAAGATTTAGTCGCGCCAGTAGTGGATTTTTCCATACCCCGTCGCGTGCGTCCTACCTTCGGTTTAGTAAGTTACGCTCAACTGAAATCTGGTCGAATTAGTATAGAAGGAAAAACAGTCAGAGTCGCTCCACTGGCGAGCATTTATTTGTCGCGACAAGTAGCTTTAGAACTCAAGCAATGGATCGAACAGGGAACATTTACTCTCACGGAAAGAGTTTCTCACATTCCAATGGATCGCACATTTTTACCGCAAGACCGATGGGGGGCAACTATTGCCTTGGAGTAAATTTAAGTTGCTCGTTGACGCAAGGGGGTAGGAGGCAGGGATCGCAGTCAGTATTTCCTCAACGATTAATTATCCACCTTTAAACCAGTTCAATTGAGCTTGTTTTAGGAATCCCCGTCCGTTCACGGCGGGGATGGATGTCAACAAGCTTCTTCTTGCTGTTTGCGTTCGCGCAGCGCGGCTTGCCGTTCGCTAATATCCCTCACCACGCAAAGAACTATATTCGGTAAAATTGGTAAAATGCTGGCGCGTAACTCGGTGTTGCCCGGGTCTAAAATTAAGCTATATTCAACCTCAACATTTTGATTGGTTTGTAAAGCTTGTTGGATACCATTGAGCAATATTTCGGCTTGTGGTTGAGGTAATATTTCGCTCAGATGCCTGCCAATTCTTTCTTCGTTTGGTTTGTATAACAATTTGGTATTCGTGTTGGCAATTTTTAGATATTTTCCTTCACCATCAAATATCAAAATTAACTCTGTCATTGAGTTAAGCAGAGCGCGTAATTCTGCTTCTGATGCTGCTAAAGCTGCTTGTGTTTGTTGCAAAGTCGCGATGGTTTCTTGTAACTCTCGATCGCGAATTTCTAGGTTTTTTTGAAGGTTTTTTACTTTTAAATGAATTTGTACTCTAGCTAAAATTTCCTCTAGCTGAAATGGCTTGGTAATGTAGTCTGCACCTCCCACTTGAAAAGCTTGCACTTTATCGCTAACTTCATTACCAGCACTTAAAAAAACGATCGGGATCTCGCTGGTTTCGGGGTCTTGTTTTAATTGTTCGCAAACTTCATAACCTCCCATTCCCGGCATATTAATATCTAGCAGAATCAGGTCTGGTGGAAGGGATTTGGCTGCCCTTAAAGCGGATTGTCCGTTGATTGCTTTACGAACTTGATATTTTTGCGTCGAGAGGAAATCAGATAAAAACCGTATATTTTCTAGCTTATCATCAACGATTAGTATGTCCCCAATCAATTCATCACTATTCGTATCCATAAAAATTAAGTTTGGCTAAAAAGGAAGCTGGTTATTTTAATTATTTTCAAATTAACAAATTTTCGGCGCTCGAGCAATTTTAAGCATTTCCGATCGGAATTGGTTTAGCGAGTTCCATTAGCTGCTCAAATTGATAAGTTTCCACTAAATTAGTCAAAGCTGTAATTAGGAAGGATTGTTGAGATGGTATTTGATGGATGAGTTTCATACTAACCGTATCATCACCTTCCGCAGCAGCTTGGTAGAGTTTAGCAATCCATTCTGATGGCATGATTTCCAAGTCTTTTGCATCGAGAACGCGATCGCTTCGCTCCTGAGTTTGGTGATTAGCCCCAGCACCGTTATTAGTTTCTTCAAAAGAATACTGCACCCCTAAATACTTGGCTAGAGTTTCTAAAATTACTTCCCGACGAAACGGCTTGCTGACAAAATCATCGCATCCAGATGTTAAAGTTTGTTGCCGTTGTTCTGCAAATGCACTAGCGGTCAAAGCAATAATCGCGGGAGCAGTTGGTAAAGGGAAATTTATCGGAAAATCTCGGTTATTTTGATAAAATTGCTTAATTTTTCGGGTTGCTTCGTACCCGTTCATCACCGGCATTCGCATATCCATAAATATCAGATGAGGATGCCACTGTTGCCAAATCGCGATCGCATCTTGCCCGTTTTCCGCTTCCCTCGTCTCGAATCCCAAACTACTCAACAGTTTCACTAACAATATCCGGTTCGCGGGTACGTCTTCTGCCACCAGAATACGATAGTTAGGCTGTCCGGGAGCAATACTTAACGCTCGCTTGAAATCAGATGACTCGGCTTTCAGTGTCGCGTGTACCAAACTTACCTGAATTTGAAATGCAAAACAACTGCCTTTGCCGAGTTCGCTTTCCACAATAATTTCACCCCCCATCAGTTGCACGAATTTCTGACTAATTCGCAACCCCAAACCAGTTCCTTCTTGTGATTCTTTTCCGACTCGCGTTTGTTTAAATGCTTGAAACAAATCGCTCATTTCTTCTGGTGCAATTCCCGCCCCGGTGTCTTCAATTTCAAATAACAAACCAATCCCGGCTGGTGTTGATTGCTGACTCTTAACTCTCAGCGTCACGCTTCCTTGATTGGTAAACTTAATTGCATTACCCAGTAAGTTAATTAATACTTGACGCAGTTTGTTTTCATCAGTTTTAATCTGTGGCGGCACATCCGCAGCTAACTCGAAATTCAGTCGAATTCCTTTGGATTGAGCTTTTAATTGCAACATCGATTCCAAACTGTACAGCAATTTATGCAGATCGAATTCGGTTTCGTGCAATGCGATGCGTCCCGCTTCGATCTTGGACATTTCCAACACATCGTTAATTAGATGTAACAAATGTTCGCCACTTTGATTGATGATTTCGACATATCTTTGATGTTCGCAAGTGAGAGAAGAATCCCGCTGCATTAACTGAGTAAAACCTAAAATAGCATTCAGCGGAGTTCGCAATTCGTGACTCATATTTGCTAAAAATTCGCTCTTGGCAAGATTGGCGGCATCGGCGGTTTCTTTGGCTTTTTTGAGTTCTTCCGCCTGACGTTGGGTGCGGGTAAATAATTCTGCTTGTTGCACCGCTACACCTAACTGATTGCCAATTTGAGTGACAATGCCGATTTCTCCTTCTTGCCAATTTCTGGGAGTGCCATTTTGGTAAACTGCTAATAAACCCCAGAGTCGATCGCCAGAAAAGATCGGTGCAATAATATAAGCTCGTGCTTGAAATTGTTCGAGTAATTTTAAATAGCAAGTATTAAATCCCGCTTGATAAACATCGCCAACGCAACAATAACTGTTTTTTTGGCGATAAACGCCACCTTGATTTTCTTTGAGGTAAGTGTCGCGAATTACTCGTTCTGAGTTGTCCAGCTTGGTAACGATACAATCGGATTTATCGATCGCCACTTTCGTTATTATCGGATCTTTCGATCGCATCGGCAGCAACATCTCCCAACCTTCTGCCACTGACTCGGAAACTAAAGTTCCGCTCCAATCAGGACTAAAGCGGTAAATGATCGCCCGATCGCAAAAAATCGTGCGCCGCAATTCCGCCGTCGTCGCATCGAAAATCGATTCCAAATCCAAGCTTTGGCGCATCCGCAGAATCACTCGATTGATCGCTTTTTCCTGTTCTGCTAGCAATCCCATCGCTACTTGCGCCGCAATGCGTTCTTGGACTTCCGTCTCCAGCGCCGCATTCGTCGCCACCAATTCGCTCGTTCGTTGCTCGACTCGAAATTCCAACTCTTCATAAGTGCGGCGTTTCTCTTCCTCCGCCCATTTTCTTTGCAGTTCGGTAGCTGCTCTGGCTGCAAAAACACTCATAATTGCTTTAGCGCGATCGTCTGACGAAAATGGTTTAGTCCCCAAAATACAAAGATTACCAATTACTGTTTTATTGCCATCGAATAACGGCACTCCTAGATAACTCTCGGCACCGATATCTTTTAATATTTGGCTTTTCGGAAATAAATTCTGTAAATCTTTGGGATAGCAATGAATTTCTCCATTTTCCACCACTTTATTGCAAGGATTGTTCTCCAATTGATATTCAAAGTTTTCTCCCAAACGATCGACGCACCAGAAAGCCACAGTACGCAAAGCTTGGTGCGGGATCGTTTGGGACATCAACGCATAAGGCACGTCCAACGCTGTTGCTAAGTTTTCCACTAAAGCCGCAAAAAAATCTTCTCCCGTCACAGACGCCGTTCCAGAAACGATCATTTGCAAAGTTTCCTCGGCTTTTTGTCGTTCGGCAACTTCTCGTTCTAATTTTCGATTCACCGCTTCTAGTTGATCGGGCGATCGCAAAGCCAGAAATTGTGGCAGTAACTCCACTAGTTGCAGCGCAGTATAACAAGAAACCAACGCAGTCAAAGCCCGCTCGATTCCCGATACCCAGTAATCCGGATGCCAAAGCGTCCAAATATCCAACAAATGACCTACACCGCACAAAATAATAAAAGCACCAAATAAGGCGAATACTTTTGAAAAAGGTATGTCCCCTCGTTTGTAAATAAAATAAATCAACATTGCCGGAATGGAGAAGTATGCTAGCGCGATTAACGCATCGCTAACTAAGTGCAATCCCACTAACGGAGTTTGCCAAAGGTAACAATGCCCGTGTGGAATATAGTAATGTGGCGATAAGATATTTACCATTAATTCCAGCACGGCTTGCTTCTCCTTTTTTGTTTTAAAAATATTTAATTCTCAATGAAAAACTGATTCGAGCCAAATAATTAAAGCTTATATACTACTGGCAAAGAAAAGTAAATAGTATTTTTACTGCATTCTTTCTTATTAACATTAACTCGCTTTAACAGGCACTCAGCCTTTTGTACTAGGTTAAATTGTTACATGAGAAAAGGTAGTTCACCATCCCGGATGGAACTTTAAGCAGGTAACTTAAGAATACTAAAGGGAATTTTATCCAAATGGTATGAAAAATTTTCATGGCTTTTGAAAGTACCACGGCGAACGATTCTCTTATCGGGGAAAAATCGGAATTTTAAGAATTTATAGCTAATTGTGGCCTCCTAAGTCTTAATCCAAGCCCGAATTGTAAAATAGGTAAACCGATCTTAAGTAATTTGTTTGTAAAACTATTTTTGTGTGACCTGTGGTTTCTTCTGATGGCTTTTCCGAACAATCAGCACTTCAAAAACGCAGAAGAGGCGTTATTCTTAGCTCTCAGGGCTGGCAACGCCTACAAGCTGCCGAGTATTTGTCAGCCGCACGGGACAATGCAGGTAACGCTTATACCCTAGAACAATTAAGCGATCGTACCGGACTCAGTACCAAAACCTTAACCAAAGTTCGCCACCGCCAAAAACCCGTCGATCAGCCCACATTAACAGCTTACTTCCAAACTTTTGGACTTACTCTACAAACCGATGACTACATTACCCAAGAACCAGACTTAGACCCATCAACGTCCGTATTAACTGGCTTGCTTCAGACGCCCCTCAAAGGACAGCTAGCCCTTGACTCCCCATTTTATATCTATCGATCGCCATCGGAAAAAATCTTGCTCAAAGAAATCCTTCAGCCCGGGGCGTTAGTTCGCATCCGCGCACCCCGACAATTTGGCAAAACCTCTCTAATCGCCAGAGGACTTGCGCAAGCTCAAGAAAATGGATTTCGCACCTCGGTAATCAGCTTGCAACTGGCAGACAGCAGCGTTTTTGATAGTTTAAATCAATTTCTCCAGTGGTTGTGCGTCATGGTAACTCGCACTCTCGGCTTACCCAACTACCTAGAAAACTATTGGAATCCCATGTTTGGCAGCAGCTATAGCTGTAATGATTACTTCGAGAGCTATTTGTTACCGGCTGATGACAATCCCATACTATTAGTCTTGGATGAAGTCAACGTAGTATTTAACTATCCCAAAATCGCCACAGACTTTTTTGGAATGCTCAGAGCTTGGTACGAGCGATCGCGTCACACCACCAATGGCAGCGAACAATGGCAAAAACTCCGACTCGCGATCGTTTATTCTACCGATGTATTCCTACCATTAAACGTACATCAATCACCTTTTAATGTCGGATTATTGATTACATTATCTGGATTTACTCCAGAGCAAGTACAAGAACTCGCCCTCCGCTACGGACTTACCCCCCCAGATAAATATGCCAGCGAACTAGTCAAACTAATAGGTGGCAATCCTTACCTAACTCAACTAGCACTCTTTCACTTAAGCCAACAAAAACTTACCTTAAACCAATTACTCGAAGGTATCACTACTCCGGAAAATATTTTCGACAGCCATTTAAGACAACAACTCGCCTACTTAGAAGAACATCCAGAGTTAAAAGAAGCCATGCAACAAATCGTTTCGACTGCCAACGGAGTCGAACTTCATCCCCACAAAGCTTTTAAACTGCAAGGAGTAGGATTAATTAGTTTTCAAAATCAATTGGCAATTCCCAGTTGTCAGTTATACCGAATTTATTTCTCTCAGATTCTAGGCAAGTAATGTCAACTTAGTTAAAGCCATTTACCCTTTTAGCTTCTTTCTCCTGCCCACCTACTTACTTGCCACACGCTCAGACAAAATCTCATTTACCGCATCTCGATAACTAGCCGGAATCTCTATCATCCACATCCCAGGTAACCAAGCCAAACGTCGTCGAAATCGGAACATTAGTATATGACGAGATGAAGGCAACCAATGGTATGAATTTATGCTTTGCCAACTTACAAAAGTCAATCCAGCACAAATGCCATTTTCCCTAAACTCAGGAGGATTAAGCTCTGATGCCAACAATAATATACCGATCGTCCACATACAACTTACTTGCATTATTTCTAACGATAAATTCGTATAGGATGGAAATCCAGTATTGATTTTAACGAAAAACAAAACAGTAATATAAACTGCTATTACCGAGTTAAATACTCCCAGCCAAAAACCCCATCTTTTTAAGTAATTTTGTTTTACTTTAAATAGCAGCGAACCAGAATTTTTCTTGCGAAAAGGCCAACTAATTGCCCATAAGATAACTCCTAATAACCATATAAAAAAGAAAATTCCCCAAAGGTTATTAATAGATAAGGACTGAAGCATCAATCGTCATTCTCCATAAATATTAATTACCAATTACAGCGGATTCGGGGTTTATGAGGTACAGTAGAAGCTAACTTCACAAGGGTTTTAGGCATCACTTTGTACCTCATACATCTCAAAAGTGCTGTAAGTAAGAAGGTGCGAATAAACATACTTATGTAGTATCGTTTCTCTTACCCTAACCTATACATCATAGCGATCGCGGTTTAAAAACATAGCCAATATTAATAAGAATTAAGTAGAAAGACATAAATAAACAGTTGTCTGTCACAAAAATTAAAATTAGCTCAAACCCTTTTCCCTCTTGCCTCAGAGTCTCGTTCCCATCAACATATTTAAGACAAACAGAAGTTTTCCCAGGCTCCAGAAAGATACCGTGAAAAGTCAGTATCTTCTAAGATTCCCTTTCAGAGTCTTAAATTTCTTACTTAAGATGCGATCGCGGATGGTCGTTTCCCGCTACTGATGTAACCATTAATTCATTACCGCTACCAAGTTAGGCATATTCAATTAATTTAATTATTCCTAATTCGGATAATTTTATCGATCTTTATGCTGATTTATCCTAATTTTCCTCTCTCTTATCAAGTCGGTGGTAGCCTACCATTTGATGCTCCTACTTACGTGCAGCGGCAAGCAGATGAAACCTTACTTCAAGCATTATTAGCAGGTGAATTTTGCTACGTATTTAATGCTCGACAAATGGGTAAATCTAGTTTGCGCGTCCAAACTACCCATCGCTTACAAGCTGCGGGAATTCGCTGCGGCGTAATCGATATCACCACCATCGGTACTCAAGAGATTACCGCAGAACAATGGTATGCTTCCATTACTGGATTGCTGGCTAAGGCATTTCGATTGCAGGTTAATTTGTTTAATTGGTGGCAAGCCCGCACCCATCTTTCATTTGTCAATTGTTTAAGTGATTTTATCGACACGGTTCTATTAGAGCAAGTCAAGGAACCGCTAGTTATTTTTATTGATGAAATTGATAGCGTTTTAAGTTTAAATTTTTCTACAGATGACTTTTTTGCTTTAATTCTTGCCTGCTATAATCGCAGAGCAGGAAATCTCGAATATCGGCGTTTGACATTTGCTTTATTTGGGGTAGCGACTCCCGCTAATTTAATTTCCGATACCACTAGCACACCATTCAATATCGGACAACCAATCGAATTAAAAGGCTTTCATATTTCAGAAGCTACCCCCCTGATTGGCGGTTTAAAAGAAGCTATCGATCGCCCTAAAGAGGCTCTCCAACGCATTCTTTACTGGACGGGAGGACAGCCTTTTTTAACCCAGAAATTATGTCAATTGGTGGTGCAATTCGCTAACGACAATATTTCTGCAACGACTAACTCATCGATCGATCGCATCGTGCAAACTCAGATTCTCCATAATTGGGAAGTACATGACGAGCCAGAACATCTCAAAACAATTCGCGATCGCCTACTTTACAACGAACAACGAGCCGGATGTTTACTCCGACTTTACCAACAAATTCTACTCCATTCCTCCTCCAATATCCAATCCCAATCTAACGATGAATTTGTCGGAATTACCGTAGATAACAGCCCAGAACAAACCGAACTGATTTTAACGGGACTAGTCGAAAAGCAATCGGGAACTCTGCAAATTAAAAATCCCATTTATCAACAAATTTTTAACTTTGATTGGGTAGCCAAACTCAAACAAGTAGAAGTCAGACTGGAATCATGTCTATGGTTGTGACTGGTCGCCGGATTATTTAAAGACGAATCAAATGGTGGAAGAATCAGAAGCCCACGCTGTACCGAAGGTCAGCGTTGGGTAGTTCACATCATTGATTTTCTTGGGTCTTACCTTCTGCCTTTTGCCTTTTGCTATAACATCGAATAGCAGTCATTGAGGAAATAAACTAATCTATTTCCTCTGGTGCATTGTTGCTATTAACAACCATTTTGAATCCTTTCCTTAGCAAGATCGCGATCGCTCTGTTAATGATGTTCCTCTGGACTGGAAAGGATTTCGGCTGCCATTTGCCCTACAGGTTTGTTAGAAACAGCCCGAATGCTGTCAACAGTTCCTTTAATGAAACTAGCAATCGGCACCGCAATTACTAAGCCTAAAGCACCTCCCAGTTTTAAACCAATTTCCAAAGAAATCAGCATCCATACAGGATTCAATCCTGTAAATTCCCCTACGATGCGCGGTGCTAACACGCTTTCGATCACTTGGTTAACAATAATAGCGGCTAGTAAAACTTTTACTCCCAACCAAAAGTTTTGCAGTGCTAGCAATAAACTCACCGTTACGATCGTAATCGTACCCCCAAATGGAATCAGGCTGGCAGCACCGATCGCAAAACCAAATAATTGAGCTAAAGTGACGTGCAGAATAGTTAAATTTGTAATCTGAGCGATAATGATGATGGCAGCCATCGTCACTTGACCTGCCACGTAACGCTCGAAATTATGGGGTAGAGTTTGCCGGACTTGATTGCTCCACTGCACCGGAAACCAGCTTAAAATACCTTGCCACAGGCTGTCTCCCCTTAAGACCAAAAAAATGGCAAATGCTAGGGTTAAGAAAACATTAAAAATACTACCGATCGCACTTACGAATAAGCCTAGCAGTTGACGACTCAAAGAACGTACTACGCTACTCAATCTTTCGATTAATTGATTTAAATTAGTACTTAAATCGATCGGCAACTGCTGATCGGCAGCCCAAACTTGCAAAGCTTGTAGTTGTTGCTGTCCCGATTTTAACCATTCCGGTAACCTGATAATCAGTTCGTTCGCCTGCTGCAAAATTACTGGCCCAACAAATAGTACTAAAGTGGTTAACAGCACTAAAAACAGCAATAGCACCAAGATAGCCGCCCAGCTTCGCCTTAATCCCCTATCCTGAAGAAATCGAATCGGATAATCTAGCAAAAAGGCAATTAAGGTTGCCGTAATTAAAGTACTCACCAAAGGCTGCAATTCCCGCGCTAACAGAAGCAGCAGCCAGCCGTTGAGAAAGATGATAGGGAAGGTTAATCCGATCGTAAACTGGCGGGGAAGTTTTTTGAGGGACTCAAGCATAGCCATGACGCCAAGAATTGAGAAATTAGACAAGTCGGTCTTCTATATAAAGTAAGATGCAGTGGTTCTCCTCAAAAAAACTTTTTTCACTAATGCCCAAAATCCCATTCCCAACTTAACTTTTCATCTGTCTGGGATGATGGGGACGACAGGGACTTCCCCAACAAACCCGTCCGGCTGGTAAACTTTTAAAAACACTACTCCGCGCCCCTACCACGGTATTAGCACCGATGGTCACGCCAGGGCCTACAAAACAATCGGTGGCTACCCAAGCCCCATTGCCGATCGCGATCGGCGCGGTGATTAAACTGAATACTGGTGTTTGAATGTCATGGCTGCCAGTACAAAGGTAGCTTTTTTGGGAAATTACGCAGTGTCGTCCAATACTAATGCGATCTAGGCTGTAGAAAACAACATCATCCCCGATCCAGCTATAATCGCCGATTTCTACTTTCCAAGGATAAGTAAAGCGTGCTGTAGGTCTAATTACTACACCTTTGCCAATTTTAGCGCCGAACAGCCGCAGTAAAGCTATTCTCGGGCCGTGTATTTGGTGAGGAGTGATGGGAAATGCGATCGCCTGCACCAACCACCACACCAAAATATACCAACTCGGACGACCGCGATCGAATTTGGATTGATCGTATTTCCGTAAATCGATCCAAGGTTCTGCATCCAATGGTAAAGATTCCATTTGAGTATTGATATCCCCGGGAATGGAAGTATTGTCAGCGTCACTACGATCGGGAGTAGCAGGCTTCATAGGATCTTCTAAATTTTTTACTGAATAATTGACGATCGTTCCAGCTAATGGGTAAGAATCAGACGCTATTTAGAGCTTATTAATTTTACCTAAATATGTAACCAAAGAGTAACTTTCCGCCATAGCGATCGGGTCTGCCACTTCATCCCTTCCTGAGAAATTTCTTAATTCTTTCCTGGAAAATGTCCGGCTAATTCATAAAAATATGGCTTAATAGTAAAACATTATCCAAGAAAATTCCTCAAGTTTATTACCAATCAAAAATTGCTTCTTCTGATTATTTTTTTTCGGACAAAGGGTATGGTTGTGAAGATACTACTGAGTTGGGAGCATTATTCAACTGACCGCCAAACTTCCGTAATTCATAAAGTTTCACCCCTATTTGATATTCGTACTGACTAATTAGACGTGCATAAATATAGCCTGCTTTACCATCCAAAAAGCCCAATTGAAAAATGTAAGAAATAATAAACCGTAATGTAGGTTTAAACGGTAGCCAAACCCAAACTTTTCTTAAGAATCGCTTGCGTTGCACCGGATTCTGAATAATTTTCAAAAAGTGAGTTACCGGATCGAGATTATCGTCGATCGTTTCCAAATCGTCCTTGCCCAGCAAGAAATTAAGATATAACCGAGCTTCCCAATTAGAGTAACGATTGTGTCGCTCTAACCATTGATAAATGTCTCGAAAATCAATATGCAATATATCATTTTTCAAATAACCCACATTGCCTTGTAAAATAACGTGCTCGTGAACTTCATTGTCACCCGTATTGGGAACATCTTCTGTTTTGAGATTCTCGTATTCACCTTTTTCGTGCTTGAACAAGCGTAAATTCCAATCAGGATATCTACCGCCATGCTTAATCCAAGTTCCCAAGAAATAAACTTTTCGATTTAAATAGTAACCATTATAATTAGTATTTTGAATTGCCTCAGCAATTTCTGCCCACAATTCGGGAGTAATGCGCTCGTCACAATCAACAATTAACACCCATTCATTTCGGAAAGGTAGATTTTTCAAGCCCCAATTTTTCTTTTTCGGCCATCGACCATTAAAATGAAACTGAACTACTTTTGCTCCGTAACTTTCTGCTACTTCAACCGTGCGATCTTTGCTTTGAGAGTCTACTACAAATACTTCATCTGCCATTGCCACGCTTGACAAACAGGCTGGTAAATTAGCCTCTTCATTTTTCGCGGGAATTAGAACGGAAACTGGTATTTTGGATGGCGTAGCAATCATGATACAAATTTTTTAGGTTTGTTTAATTTGACAAATTTAATTGAAAACATTACCTGATGAAAATTGGCTGAGGATAAAAAAGAAATTCTCTTTCATGCTCAACAACGAACGATCGGGCAACCTGAGAATTGAGAAGCAGACACACCCTTGGGTATACCATAGCAAACTAAATTAAGGGTTTTTAGGCCATTTAGGTGCAAACAACATACCTTCGATCGCAGCACTGAGGTAGGCAATCTGACCATATGTATATACTAAATTGTCAAAACGGAGGGCGGGATCGCCGATATGTTTTAAAGATTTGTATAAACCTCGCATGAACCGTTCGCTACCTCGTCCCACTTGACGTATGCCAGCACGTCCGGCTAGTTGTTCTCGGTAACACTCACTAATGCCTTGCCACCATCCCCGACTTAAAAACCATTTTTGGTTTACTCTTTCGGGAGCAACATTGTGAGCTACTAAAGCCTCCGGAAGATAAGCTACCTGCCAACCGAGTTGCAAAGCTTTTTCCGTCATCATCAGTTCTTCATTGGATAGTAATTTTTTGCCAACTCGACCCAAGTTAACATCAAAACCACCCACCTGCTCTAGAAAACTACGCCTGAGCGAATAATTCAAGCCTCTAGGAGTCAAACTGGGGTTTTTGATATAAACTACATCGTTACCCAAGTTGTAAGCTCCTAAATTACCTGCCAAATTTTCTGAAAGCCAGTTAGGTGCTACTATAGTGTCCGGCCAAAGCAGAGTAACTTTGCCACCTGCGACTGCTAGTTTTTCGTTGTTTTGATAAGCTTCGTACAGTATGCCGAGCCATTCCGGGCTGGCTACGGCATCATCGTCGAGATAGGCAAGAATTGGGCTATTGGTTACCTTCGCTCCTGTATTGCGTGCCACCGATAATCCGATGGTTGGTTCGTAGACATATTTCACACCCAGTTTTGATTCTACGATTTCACGGGTGCGATCGGTTGAGGCATTATCTACTACCACTATTTCAATGTCCTTGATATCCTGGTTCATCAAGCTATCAATGGCAGCCCCCAAATACCGATCTCGATTATGAGTACAGATAATCGCAGAAATTAAAGGCATAAATAAATCGGTCTATGTAAGATATGGTTTTTTATCACCAGTTTGACACTGCTCCGTTACAGATTATACATTTATTCCCGTAATAGGCGTCAGGTATGGAATTGCGATCGCAAATAGATAAATTAAATTGGAAATCCCACCTCCTAAAAAATTAAGAGCGATCGAGGACAGCTTGATTATTAGCTTTTTCCAGGAAGTAATTACCCAAAAAGGTCGATCTGTCCTCTTCTGCTACTAACATCCGTCTTTTGCACTTAAAATCAAAGTGTTTGAATGCGTCCTTGTAAAAAAACTAGTTCCTCAGCTAGTTGAGTTAGCTTATTTTCCAATTCTTGTTTACGGACTAACATTTGTTGTAGTTTTTGGTATCGAGCGAGGGCTAAACTAATACTGGGTAGTTCCGCTGGGGGACAGGGACGAGACCACAGCTTACCATTGGCATCCCGTCCTACCAACCGATATCCAGGCGTTTGTGGGTTTTTGTCTGATTTTGATTTCACCTTTTTAGTTGATGATAGTTGCTTTTCTCGTTTTTTCGGTTCTGATATAGGATGCGCTTGTGATATCTGGGTTGGCATTGCGGGCGACTCGGATTCTAACCATCCTTCTACAATTGGCCCTTCTAGGTAAATGTCTTGAATTTGTCGCAAAATTTGTCGCAATTCTGTCTGCCATTTAGTGACAGTATTTTCTATTTCTTTTAACAAATTCATTGCCAGATATGGATTAACACCATTGCGATGACTGGTAAATCTGGGGGTTTTTACATCGGGTAAAGCAGGTATTTTTTTGGCTGGTGTCTTTGGTAATAAAAACGGTTCTACCTGACGAGGGGATAATTTAGCTCGTTCTGGTAAAGTATTAGCTGGCAGGGACGTTAATTCCCCAGTCCGATCGTTTTCCGTTTTTGAGAATGATTGCTCGTCTTTGGGGAAATTTTGAGCGGTTAATTCCTGTAGCGTAGCTTCTATTTTTTGCAATTCTAAGTTCATAATTGTCGATCCCCTCTTTTCATCATCGAAAACCTTTGCAGTTATTTTATCTGAGGTACACCGATAGACTCCGGTATCGGTATCGCTTAAAATCTAAAAACCGAAATTTCCGATCCGTCATCCATGACCGAAGTTACTCGCAGGCAAGTAATCTTAGTGACAGGCCCCGCACGATCTGGTAAAAGTGAATGGGCAGAAGCTTTGGCGATCGAATCGGGAAAGTCAGTGATCTACGTAGCTACCGCTAATGTTGACTCAACTGACTTGGAGTGGCAAGGTCGAATCGAACAACACCAAAACCGACGACCGACTAACTGGCAAACTCTAGAAGTACCCGTAGAATTGGGGTCAACGATTCGCCAAGCAAAGGATACCAGTTGTCTGTTGATCGATTCTCTGGGAACTTGGGTGGCTAATCTATTAGAGCAAGACAGCACCGCTTGGGAAAACACCTTAAAAGAATTATTGACAAATATTGAAAATTGTGTATGCGACGCAATTTTCGTGGCAGAAGAAACTGGCTGGGGTGTAGTGCCGGCTTATCCGGCTGGTAGAGCGTTTCGGGATCGCTTGGGTAGATTAACAAGACGAATAGGCGCGATCGCAAATCCAGTTTATCTAGTGGCTGGCGGTCATGTTTTAAATCTAAGCGCTCTCGGTACTCCCCTAATTAGCGATCGATAGTGCCAAAATTCCCACTTTCGACTGTTGAGCAACAAAAGCTAGTTTGGATTTGGATTGAAAAATTTAATACCATAGCCGACGACTCAATCATCCATCAGCAGGAAAACTATGCCCGCTACAAAACGCTAGAGTGAGAGCAAATAGTTCGATATTAGGTTGGGATCGACAACCCCCATTTTTTTTAAGGGGTTAAACAAAACTTATGGCATCTGAAAATCAAGTTAGACAATATCTTGCTTATTGGTTCCAGTTGGGGAAGAAGATTTTTATTCACAGTGGTCATCAAGAACTACTTCCTACTCCGGTGATTCAAGGCGAACGCTACAGTGAAGAATTTGAAAAGTGTTGGCAAACTATTATTTCACCTGAATCGGGAGACTGCTATTTAGATGGTACGGAAGTAAGCGTTGCAGAATTGTTGACACCAGCTTGGGATATTACACCCTGCGCTCGTTGCTCGATGCCCGTTCCCATTCGTAACGTAGGTTTACCACCAGTAGGTTGTCCCTGCTTCGATTTATCTGGTTGGCCTAATATGGAGGCTCCCTCGCCGCGATCGCCTGTTGATAATCAAGCTCGTCTGAGTCAAATTCGCGATCGCTTACATCAAAAAAATGTTACACCCCAAACAGACCTTAGCGTCCAAATAGAAAATGACCAGGCCGATCGAAACACCGATCGCTCTCAATCCACCTGTAAAGATTACGTCTAATCTCAAATGCCAGTTTTTTTTACCGTCTGCGAGGTATCTCGTAAGTCAAAAAGTCATAAGCCATTTCCGTATGGGGGAAAATAGCCCGTGCTTCTTCTAGCAAGTCATTCAATTGAATATTATTACCAGGAGCGTAGCGAGGACTGAAATGAGTCATTATTAAATGTTCTGCACCAGCACTTAAAGCTACTTGTGCTGCCATCGTCGATGTAGAGTGCAAGCGATCGAAAGCCAGTTGTGCATCTTGGTGAGAAAAAGTTGCTTCGTGAATTACCACATCTGCATCTTTGGCTAATTCCACAGCGCCATCACAATAAATGGTGTCAGTACAATAAGCAAATTTACGCCCGATTTCTGTCTGTCCGCATAAATCCGCACCATTAATAATTCGGCCATCCGGCAAGGTAACTTGTTCGCCCCGTTTCAGTTTGCCATAAATAGGGCCAGAAGGAATGCCCAACTCATTGGCTTTTTCCACATTAAAACGGCCTGGACGGTCTTTTTCTTCCACCCGATAACCGAAGCTAGTCACTCGATGTTTTAACGGTTGGCAGCTAACGATGTATTCCTCATCCTGATAAATTACTCCTGGTTGAACCGTATGTACTTTAATCGGATAAGAAAAATGGGTATAAGAAAACCTCTCGCAGGCTCGCAAGTATTCATTTAAACCTGGTGGCCCGTAAATATCGACCCGATCGGGATTACCAGCTAAACCATAAGTTGCTAAAAGACCCATCAAGCCGAAAATATGGTCGCCATGTAGATGAGTAATAAAAATACGAGTTAGCTGGCTAATTTTCAATTCGCTGCGTAGCAATTGGTGCTGCGTGCCTTCACCGCAGTCAAATAGCCAAAATTCTGCCCGTTGAGGTAGGCGCAAGGCAACGCTGGAAACATTACGCGATCGAGTCGGTACACCGGAACTCGTACCGAAAAAAGTAATCTGCACGGTTTTTTAATCAACTACAGCGAAATTTAAAACCTATCTATTTGACATATTAACTGGAAAAAACCAGTTTCTTTACGATCGGCCTTTATTGAGGTAGACTATTGGACTGTTCGGATAGTGTTAGCCATCTATATCTTTAGATAGAAGATAGAATTTCGGTGTAGCAACCAGACCGCGATCGTGGTTAGCATATCCTCCAGTTGTCAGAAAAAAGTTGAAGCGAGAATTAAACCTCTCGCGGAAACAAATCAGTCCTTTCGTAAATCATGTGAAATGCTTGTAACCTCAAAAATCAGCCGTGTGAGGAGGTTTTTAACAAGATGACAGGCTCCCGTTTCCTCTTGTCGCTCTTATCTACAAAATTGAATCAATCCATTCCGCAAAAAGGACGAAAGCTAGGCTTGAGCCTGCTATTCTGGATTGCACTGGTTGCTCCTGCACAGGCAGCGCTGGAATTGCGAGTGGCTATTGAAGAAAATGTCTCTCAGGTAAAAGTTGGTAGTTCCACTAAAGCAATTGTTCGGGATGCTGCGGGTCAAAAAGTGGGAGAAATTGCTCCCATGAATGCCTTCTATGCCCAGTCAGCTGGTGGTAACGTGACTTTGGATCGCTGGCGATCGGGATCGCTGTGGGTCGAGCCTACTGGTGATGGCTTTGTTTGGATTGGCGATCGCTGGTATCGGGGACGCACGCGAGTGGTTCCCACTAGCAATGGTTTGACTGCCATTAACTACGTAGATTTAGAAAAATATCTCTACAGTGTCTTAGGGGGAGAAGTCTACGCCACTTGGCCCCAAGAAGCTCTCAAAGCCCAAGCAGTTGCCGCTCGCACCTACGCTCTTTACCAACGTCAAACCAGGGGTAATAGCGTTTTCGACTTGGGAGATACGATCGCGTGGCAAGTTTATCGCGGTTTGGAAAGCGAAGCTTCCTCTCTCTACTCAGCAGTAGATAGCACCGCAGGTCAAGTATTGACCCATAACGGCAAACTAATTCTGGCAGCTTTCCACTCTTCCTCTGGGGGACACACCGAAAACGTCGAAAATGTCTGGTCGAACAGCCTGCCCTACCTGCGTGGCGTTCCCGACTACGATAGCAATACTCCGGAAGCTCAGTGGGTGAAAAATTTCTCCCGCGATGAACTGAGCAGACGCATTAGCGGCGTGGGTAATGTAATATCTATGGTTCCGGAACGGGTTTCCCCCTTCGGACGCATTATTACCATGAAAGTAATCGGTGATGGCGGTACGCGGGTAATCAGCGGGCCAGCTTTGCGGAAAGCGCTCGAGCTGAGAAGCACTTGGTTCACGGTTACTTCTGACAGCGCTAATAAATCCCTTCCCAGTACTTTCCGTATTGAAGGACGGGGTTACGGTCACGGACTCGGTATGAGTCAATGGGGCGCTTACAGTATGGCTAACCAGGGAGCTAATTACCAGCAAATTGTCCTCCATTATTACCGGGGCGCAACTCTTGCCAAAATAAAAGTGGATAATTAATTAACTCTTTGAAAGTTCTCGGTGGGTTTAACAAGTTTGACGACGATCGCTTTCATGGGTTTGGGCATCATCATGTCAATACTTGCCCCATCCAGACTTTGGGGATCTGTAGTTGGAGGACAACCATGCAAAAGTAGGAATACTGCTTTGTTAGGTTTGACTACTTTGCGGGGAGCCTCCAACCACAAGCTGTTAATGATAAAGAATTGCGATAAAAAGAAAAGATTCCTTCCCTGCATGAATTTGCCAATCAGTTGAGAGAGCAAGGTTGGGAAGAGGTAGGCGTAAACTATACCCCTGGTTATGGGTATGGTTTTTTGATTTTTAAACGCCCCAAGGACTGAGGGAAAGGGGCAAAGGAAAAATTTGTTAACTCTAACTTCTGACTCCTGAATTCTAACTCCTGACTTCATCCTTCGGAATTATCAAGTCGTTTTTGCCATTCTTCGTCAATTAGGTCTTTACGGGTGATTTCTTGTTCTAGTAACTCGGTTTCGGTGGTATAAACTAAATTTTCGCGATTAATCACTGTTTCTGTGGCGAATTGGCGAGCATAAGCAATTTTCGCTTGTAAATCGGTACTAGGTTGGTTAAGTACGATCGATCTTTCTTCCCGCTTTTGATTCCGTTTGCTAATCTTACCGTTGCGCCACTGAATCCAAAAATAGCGAATCAACGGAATCACTAGAAAAGCCGTACCGTAACCTAATAACAACCAATAAATTGATTGTACAAAAGCAACAAATCCGCCTAGTTGTGCTGCGACAGTACCACCAGCTAATAGGTTACCCAACATTAAAGCACCGATGATATTTACTGCTCCCAGTCCGATCGCCAGCATAATTTGTCCGGAACTAGCTGCACTAAAACCCCAAGGTAATTCTTGTAGATAAGGATAAACAGGTTGGGGATGCTGCTGGTTAGCAGTGACTTGCAAATCTGGAAAGTAATATACGATCTGTCCTTGGGGACTAACTTGCGGATACCCGTTGAAGCGGCTCAACACGGGTAACATATAGTCTTCATACTCTCGCGAGTATCCCTGACCGATATTATCTAAATAAGGAGCGATTTGCTCTGCGACTACCGCTCCCTGGTGGTTGCGAATTACCGTACCGATTTCTTGCCAGCGCCTTTCTTCTAAGTTGGCATTGGGGTTACCATCCCCAAATAGGAAGGAAAACACAGCCAACAGGAAATTCATTTGCGATTTTTCCCGTCGTTGATATTGGTACTGGGGAGTGTCGTAGTCGGGGTAAAAAATCCAGAACCAATCGAAAGTGGGGAAAAAGAAGATTCCCCCGCCACCAGAGTCGTTGCTGCCAGAATTATCGTTATCGCGGTTGAAATTTAGGGAAATCACGATCGCAGCGATCGCCAGAAAAATCAGCGCGATCGAAACTAGCAATACGATCGCAAAACTAATCCGGATCAAGTAAAACAAAACTTTCCAGATGTTTTTCCACCATTCTAAAAGCCGCAACCGCAAAAACTTGTTACGCAGAATTGCCCGAAAGTTCTGGGGAAATTGATAAGCTATTTCCCCAGACTCAGCTACCTGCAAATGTCCCCCAGCATCAGAAGCGAGGGCTAATAATCCTTGTTGGGCTAGATTTAAATTTAATCCTGCCTTAGCTGCCACATCCCCTACAGTAATGCGGTAGCCCAGTTGTTCGATCGCTTGCATAATAGCGGGATTTGGAGCCATATCTACCCTCAGATAGAATTGTTTCTCTATTTTTTAGTATATGTTTGTTTAAGTTTTTTGTTTTTCAGCGTAAACTTTTCAGAAATTTTGGCATTAAGGCCACATAAATACTTACCTACATAGAAATGAAAGTGGATGCCAAATGAAGATTTAGTGGTATTTTTCTAGTGAGGTTTCTCTTTGCGATAAATCGAGGATTAAGTCCCCGTTAACAAAGATTGCCATACCAGTAAAATTCTAAATTTGAGAGAAATTTTGGTAATAGGGTAACTCTTAGAGGCTTTAGCAGATGGCAAAGAAAGTCTCGCTAAGATCGTCTCTCTGAAGAGATTTCTATAAAACTATCGTACCAAAATAAAATTCTTTTGGCCTTCCGATCGGAAACAAGGGCTACCAGTAATAAATCGAACTTACCCGAAATGATTAGGATAGATAATGATTATTATTAATTGTATTAATAATTACAGGTAATGCTTTAGTATAATTAGTTATTTGTCAATTAAACCAAAGTAATATATTACATCATTTTATGAAATAAATAAAATAGGTAGAAAGATTTTTATTCATACTGGCAGATATATTGTCACTCCTTATAATTAACTATTTTTTAGCAGATGTTTTGTTTCATAAAAATTCCCTGCACAGCTTGCTATATTCGCAAAGAAGGCTTTAATTTATTTATATAAATTATTAGTGACAGCATCCCAGTTTAGTTAATTAAATTTCCCCAATCCGAACTGAATGCCAAGAAGCTGGCTCGGATGAGCAACAAACTGCTTATTATATAAATAAGCAACTAAAGGCAAAGCTTATCTGCTATTTGACGGGTAAATAAGAAAGGTCAAATAAGCTTTTGGCCCATTAGTAGCTAGGAGTAGAATTTGTTAAATCCCCCTGGCTTTTTAAAAATATTTCGATACAATAAGAGATAGGTAGGTATAAACCCCACCGAAAAACCATACACCGGGAGAGGTGAAACGATGGCGTTAATCGGGCTATCGACTTTGAATATCTTCGATGGGAATACTAACCTAATGGGTCAAATTAACTTTAGGCATAAATCAAAAAAATGCACGGTAACAATCTACGTGTAGGTAGTAAAGTCTATTTATGACCCAATTTAGCCTAAAAACGAGCTTATAACCAAACAATAATGCAATGATCGCGGGGATGGAAGCTGTGCAAAGACTTCAGTCTGTCCACCTGAAAGCGAGGGGGTCTTCAGTGTGATTGCAATTTCAAAGCGTCCAGTTAAACGCCACTGGACAACTATTAGTTTTGCTTCGACCCTCTACCTTTGTCCGATTCTGGATCTGCTAGTAGCGGAAATTCCGGAACATTGGCAGACAGAAATTCGACTTGGATTACAGGAAGCTTTGGTGAATGCTGCCAAGCATGGCAATAAGCTAGATCCTAGTAAAACAGTTGTAGTGCGATTTTCGCTGGTCGCAGATCACTATTGGTGGGTGATCTCAGACCAAGGTTCGGGATTTAAGCCTTGTTGTAAATGCAGTGTCGATGCTCTTGAGCATTTACCACCAGACGAATCCGAGTGTGGCCGAGGCTTATACATTCTTTATAATGTGTTCGATCGGGTACATTGGAACCCGGATGGAACAGAATTAAGCCTTGGTAAGTATATCAAAAATCGGTACAAGCTGCCCTTACTGGGATAGGAAAAATCTACGTGAGTAAGATTGTATGTTATTTATTAATTTCGATCTGTTCGATCCCCCCTTAAGCCTTCCATAAATGGAGGGCAAGGGGGGATAATTATCTCAATGAGAACGGTGATGACCGTGAGTTGGGCAAGGGGGGGCTGAAATAGAGCGATCGAGCCAACCAGAGGCTTGATTTAGCCTGCTCAATCCTTCTTCTGGCATATCCTTGAGTAAATAAACTAAGGCGGCGGCAGTTTGTTCGCTAGCACGGGCTGTTCGATTCGATTTCAAGCGATGCCAGTCATTAGAGGAGATGGTTAACCGCTCCATCAAAGCTTGTGCTATTTCTAAGGTACTAAGCTCTTTTAAGGAATCGTTTCTAGAAATTTGAGTGGATTCGGGCATATCAATTTTGGACTTTAGATTTTAGATTTTAGATTGGTTTGATAATGAAAGCGCGGACTCTTGAGAATGTTAAATTTGGAGTTTATTACCTAGCTATTCTATCTAAACCACCATCACTTTAACCTAAAATCTAGTGTATGAAGCCTTCTGAAGAACGATCCCAGCGCGATCCCCAGTCCTCACCAGTCGATCCCGATCGCGAATTTGCACAAAGACTGGAGGAAGTAGAACGATCGCTGATTGCACTCAAGGAACGTTACGCACAAGTGCAACAAGATAAAGCCAGACAAGCGGAATTGCAACATCGCTACGAAGAAGCGCGACAAGACAGCCGTCTTCGCCGAGATCGGGAGTTGCAAGCCGAATTGCGCCGAATTAAGCAAGAATTGGAAGTTTTAGAGGTTAATTTGGAAAGCAGCTTATTTTCTTGGAGTAGCCTGAAAGAGCCTTTTTGGATGGCTGTGCGGTTTGGCGGGATCGGAATCGTCATCGGTTGGTTGTTGAAATATTTAGCAGGTAGTTAATTTTTTTTCGTTCTAAACTCACTTTTGCAGTCAAAAACAATCTAGATAGATCGGGGATCGCAGAGTTCGGCTTGGCAGATGTGCGTTAAATATCGATACTTGCGTAAATTTACCATAGATAAATATTGATTTATATGCGATCGCTACTCAACGATCCCCGGTGACTGGTGACGATTCAGTGATACCTAGTACACTAAAGGAGTTGATGCCGATCGATTGTTAAATCAAAAGTCCAACATTTTTTATCAATATGACTCGACGCATTGCCGATATACTCAAAAATGGCCAACCCGATGAATCCATTAACGTCAAAGGCTGGGTTCGTACCAAACGAGAATTGAAAGAGTTTACCTTTGTAGAGGTCAATGATGGCTCATCATTGGCAAGTTTGCAAGTGGTGCTAAATCGGGATTTGCCAGAGTATGAGAAAGTGTTAAAGCAACTCAATACCGGCGCGTCTTTAGAAGTGGATGGAGTATTAGTGGAGTCTCCCGCCAAAGGACAGCGAGTTGAACTAAAGGCATCCTCGATTAAAGTTTATGGAGAGGCAGATCCGGAAACTTATCCATTACAAAAGAAACGACACTCATTTGAATTTTTGCGAGAAATCGGACATTTGCGATCGCGCACCAACTCCTTCGGCGCGGTATTCCGAGTTCGCAACGCCTGTGCAACCGCCATTCACAACTTCTTTCAAGAACGCGGATTTCTCTGGATTCATGCCCCCATTATCACCGCTAGCGATTGCGAAGGTGCCGGAGAAATGTTCGCCGTTACCAACTTTAATTTAAACCAAATACCCCGCACCGAAAACCAAGAAATAGATTATAGCAAAGACTTTTTTGGCCGTCCCGCATATTTAACAGTCAGCGGACAATTAGAAGCTGAAGTAATGGCGATGGCATTTAGTAACGTTTACACATTTGGGCCAACTTTCCGCGCCGAAAATTCCAACACATCTCGTCACTTAGCCGAATTTTGGATGGTAGAACCAGAAATGGCTTTTTGTGACTTAGAAGGAGACATGAACTTAGCCGAGGAATTCCTCAAATATGTCTTTAAATATGTTTTAGATAACTGCCCCGAAGACATGGAATTTTTCAATCAGCGCATAGATAATTCCGTGTTAGCAACCGCTGATAACATCATCAACAATCAATTTGAGCGTTTGACTTATACCAAAGCAGTATATCTCCTAGAAAAAGCCGATAAAAAATTTGAATATCCCGTCAAATGGGGATTAGACTTACAATCAGAACACGAACGATATCTCGCTGAAGAATTATTCAAAAAGCCCGTCATCGTCACCGATTATCCCGCCCAAATCAAAGCCTTTTATATGCGGTTAAACGATGACGAAAAAACCGTCCGGGCAATGGATATTCTCGCCCCCAAAATAGGCGAAATTATCGGCGGTTCCCAAAGAGAAGAACGCCTAGACGTTTTGCAGCGCCGCATCGACACTTTAGGCATGAACGCCAAAGATTTATGGTGGTATCTAGACTTACGCCGCTTCGGAACAGTTCCCCACGCCGGCTTCGGTTTAGGATTTGAAAGATTGGTACAATTTATGACCGGAATGAGCAATATTAGGGATGTAATCCCCTTCCCCCGCGCACCCCAAACAGTAGAATTCTAGAACTTCACAATTCAGGAATCGGAATTCAGAATTCAAAATTTGGTAGGGGCGGGTGAGAGCAAATAACCTCTCAGCAAAACCCGCCCTTACAAGATGCCTATAATTTACATAATAGAAACCCGGTTTCTTGAAGAAACCGGGTTTCTATTTACCACATTCACCTATCATATTCAGAAGCATCTCCTTCTTATCTGCGTTCATCTGCGTCCATCTGTTTACCCTACGGGAAGGCTACGCCTACATCTGCGGTAAAAAATTAACCCCAAATTCCCACAAATAAACTGATAGAAAAGAATACAATATAAATTCTATATTCTGACTCCTGAATTCTGACTCCTTCAAGAATACTCTTCTCCAATATGACCCTTAAGTGATAATCGCGATTCAAACTCCGCCAATTTATAAGCCTCTGCCGTTTTAGGAAACCCAAAAATGCGCGGTAATTGCTTCGTTTCCACCAGCACCCTTCTGACTTCCTGATTAGATATATCAGCCAAATTTCGATTACTCAGCAAAGCAATAATCGCCGCTATACCAATTCCTTGACCAACTGCGGCATTAAATTCAAAAATTCTCCCCGCCGCAGGTGCATAACCTTCAAAACCAGAACCCGGACTAACTACAGCTAAGTTAGGAACATCCTTAATTATCGCGTGTTGAATCCCAATATTAAACACGGGTGGTTCAAAATGAAGACTTTGAAACCATCCTTCGCTTTTTGCCTTTTCTCCAATACCAGGAATACCACCACGTACATCAAAATGATAAGCAAAAGTAGCTAATGCTTCCGTAGGAGGTACGCCACCTTTGAGCATTTTCGTACCAGATAACGGGTCTACAACGCCAGTAACATTGCCAGCGTGTCTGATATATAATTCCGAAGCTGGAGTAACGGAAGTAGCGCCCAAACTTTTCAGCCACTTTTCCACAAAAGCCATTTCTTCTAACATTTTCGCAGTAGGTTTAGCGCCGCTTCTAGCTAATGCTTCTGCTTCTTTACCGTTAACGGCAAATAAAAGCGCATTCCAGCACAGCCTATCATCAGAAAATACGGCGATGTTTCCTTCATCTAAGATAGCGCCCGTTTCATGGAGAGAAAATTTCGTACCGCGAAATGAATGGTAAGCAATCGATAAAGCAGGAGAACGTATATCAATATAATCTCGTCCTACCCACATAGTTTTAAAGTTACCTTTTGGTTCTATCATTTCTTGTCTGAGGGTTTCTGCTAATTTGCCATCAAAACTAGTGGCGTGGAGTAAAAATTTTTGTGCCTCTGTATCCCCATAATTAGTGAAGCGTTTGATATAAAAATATTCAATTTCTTTTAATCTTTTTACAGTCAGTCCTTTGGTTTGAAATACCAGAGTAACTGGTAATTCTGATTCCAACAAAGAAAATGTTTCAAATCCCGTTAACTTTTTGACACCTGCCAGTTGTGCTAATTCCGCATGAACGGTAGCATCAATAAACTGTTTAGCATAATATTTAGTGCCTTTTGATGTAGTAAAACTAATTATTTTATTATTTTCTTTATTAACAGAAGATATCTCTACTTGACTGAGAATATCTACCCCTGCTTCGCTTAACATTTTCTTGAGAACTGCGCTAGCTTTTTGGGGGTCAAGACCAACATTAACTACATCTGCTTTTTGCAAGAATTCTTTATATATAGAAGCTGGGTCGCCAAAAGTATCTAAACCTAAAGATTCTCGCAGATTTTTATCAATTTGGCTTCTATCCAAATAAGCAAGACAACCTCTTACCAAATGACCGCCTATACCATCCTGGAGACTAACTTTTGACATCAGCAGAACTCCCGGATACTTTCGAGTCCGGCGGCGATATTCCCTAGCAGCAGAAATCGCAGCAAATGCACCGGGAATTTCATCACCAAATGCGATGACATCGTAAAAACGTTCGTTGGTTGTCATCGTTCAATGACCTCTATTGATAAAGGGATAATATTTGCTTACACAGTTTGCTTTATTACATCAGGAAGAATTGGGTCTTGGCGGCATCATAGGGAGGTTTTTTTGACTGAACTATGCTTTATAAGTAGGGAAATGCCAAGAGAGTAAGCATCTAGTTTCAAAGTTTTGCCAATTGGTAAAACCAAAACCTGACCGTTTGATTAATTTCAACTTATTATTAATACCTTCCACAAGTCCATTATTAGTATGTCGTTCAAAGTAGCCGACTATTTCCCCAAACCAGCGCTGGATGGTTTTCACACTCTTGGGAAAGAACTGGGCTGCTTTCACCAACCAATCCAGTAACTTTATCGTGCCATCTCCCAAATTTTCAGATTGGTCAAATAGCTGTTTAAATTCCTCTTTTAAGGCGTGCATTACGGCCAAGGTTGGACAGACCTCTTTGACTTCTTCTAATTTTATTTTTGGTTTTCGTTCAGTTCTGATTCTGCTTTAAGTAGAACATATTTACTTCCTTTTGTACTGGCTTTAAATTGTCTTCGATTTACTTTTAGCCAAACTGCCCGATTACTCATTGGTAAATCTCTCACTCTTAACCAATGATTTTGATGCGGATTCCTACTAATATTTCCACATCGTGGACAGGTTGCTTCTGCCGCATATATTTCTACTTCTAAAAATACAGTACTTTTGAGATGTATGAGGTACAAAGTGATGCCTAAAACCCTTGTGAAGTTAGCTTCTACTGTACCTCATAAACCCCGAATCCGCTGTATCTCTTTCTCGGTTTGACGGAAATCTTCTACCATTACTCCTGGCAGGTTCAGTAGTTCAGTTAGTAGTAAGTTCATACCCAATCTTTTGTATCTCACTATACATTAGCATACTATCTCTGTAAGAACCATTTTAAGTAGTTGGACAAAATTAATTAGACCAATAAGTAGTAATATCTAGCCAATTTTATTCGGAAAATCTGGTACTGACTGACTTTTTCTGGTTTGGAGACTCAATGTAAAAATGGTAGGTGCAGAATGCGGGATCAAAAAAATGAGTAATATAGTTGCTGGTTATGATTTGCTCGAAATACTTTATGAAGGAGCAGCTACCTGTGTTTACCGAGCTAAAACGTCTAAAAATGGTTTGAACCCAACTTATGTTATTATAAAAATGCTGAAAGCTGAGTATCCAACCAGCGCCCAGCTTAATTGGTTAAAGCACGAATATCAAATTCTGCAAAATTTAGAAATTGCAGAGTTTGTCAAACCGTTAGCTTTAGAAAGCTATGGTAATGGATTAGCCCTGATTTTATCCGATTTTGATGGGCAACCCTTAACAAAGACAATCGCTACAGGAAAATTTGACTTAAACAAATTTTTACCAATTGCCATTCAATTAGCTTCAATTCTAGCACATCTGCATCAGCAAAATATTGTTCACAAAAATATTAAACCTCATAGCATTCTCATCAATGAAAAAACAAATGAAGTTACCTTGATTGATTTTGGTATTTTTACTCCTCTGCCGAGAGAGGATTCGACGATTAGTAACTTCAACGATTTTGAAGGATTGCTCTTTTATACGTCTCCAGAACAGACTGGGAGAATGAATCGCTCGATCGACTATCGCACTGATTTTTATTCTCTAGGCGTTACTTTTTATGAGATGCTGACTGGGCAGTTGCCCTTTGCTGCGACTGATGCCTTAGAAATCATTCACTGTCATATAGCTAAAACACCCATCCCCCCGCATCTAGTCAATTCGGATATTCCAGAAGTATTGTCCGATATTGTGATGAAGCTACTAGCTAAAACGGCAGAAGATCGTTATCAAAGTGCGCTGGGACTGAAAGCCGATCTAGAAATTTGCCTGGAGATGTTGCAAACTACTGGTGTGATTTCTGATTTTAAAATCGGAGAATTCGATTTATTCAGCCAATTTTCGATTCCAGAAAAATTGTATGGGCGCGATCGCGAAGTTAGTTTGCTAATGAATACCTTCGATCGCGTTGCATCTTTGCAGGAGAATCTTGCCAGTGCTGGCAAAACTGAAGTTATGTTAGTTAAAGGTTACTCCGGCATTGGAAAATCATCTTTAGTTAATGAAATTCGCAAGCCTATTGTGGGAGCGAGAGGATATTTCATCTCCGGCAAATTCGACCAATTTCAACGTAATATTCCTTACTCTGCGATCATCGCTGCTTTTCAATCTTTAGTGAAACAACTTTTGACTGAAAGCGAAATCCAACTGACACAATGGCGAACTAAAATTTTAGCGGCACTGGGCAACAATGCTCAAGTAATTATTGATGTTGTGCCAGATGTAGAATTGATTATTGGCAAGCAACCTGCTGCAATAGAACTACCACCAATCGAAGCTCAAAACCGATTTAATCTCGTTTTTCAAAATTTTATTCGTGTTTTCTGCTCGCCAGAACATCCTTTAGTCCTGTTTCTAGACGATCTGCAATGGGCTGATTCTGCTACCTTCAAATTGCTGGATGCGATCGTAACCGATGCAGAAATAGGCTATCTATTTTTAATTGGAGCTTATCGAGATAATGAAGTTAGTCCGAGCCATCCCTTAGTGATGACTCTTGATTCATTGCGGTCTAAAAGTATTGTTATTTATGAAATTACCTTGGCTCCCTTAGCGCTTGCAGATATTAGCAATCTGATTGCTGACACGCTTCATACCGATCCCATTTCTGTTCGACCTTTAGCTGAATTAGTTATCCGTAAAACATCGGGTAATCCATTCTTCGTCAATCATTTCTTGAAAAGTTTATACCAAGAAAAATTACTAATTTTTATTAAGTCAGTAGATGGAAATAACTGTTTGTGGCAATGGGATATTGCCCAAATTGAGGCCCTTGATATTACAGATAACGTAGTGGAATTGATGATTCAAAAGTTGCGAAAATTACCTAGCTTCACGCAACAAGTGTTGCAGTTAGCGGCTTGTGTGGGAAATAGATTTGACTTGCAAACTCTTGCAACCATCTATAAGCGATCGTCAGTTGATACGTATGAAAATCTTTTGCCAGTTATTGAAGAAGGCTTGATATTACCAACTTCTGAATTAACAATTCTACTAGAAGAATCGAGCGATACACATCTAGTGAGCCTGAAATTTAAGTTTCTGCACGACCGAGTACAACAAGCCGCTTATGCACTAATTGACGATCGGTATAAGCAAGCTACTCATTTGCAAATTGGTCGGTTACTTTGGCAAAATGCCTCACCAGAAACATTATCAGAAACAATATTTGAAATTGTCGATCACCTTAATTTAGGAGTTGAGCTAATTACGGATAAAGGGGAACAAATTAAAATCGCCAAACTTAACTTAATTGCCGGACAGAAAGCCAAAGCAGCAACCGCTTATGTAGCGTCGATTAAATATTTGCAGGTAGGTTTGAGGTTACTAGCAGAAAATAGCTGGAAAAATCAATACATTCTAACATTATCGCTGTATACCGAAGCAGCAGAAGCAGCATTTCTGAGCGGTGACGTTGCAGAAATGCAGAGATTGACTGAAATAGTACAAAACCGCGCCAAAACGCTATTGGATAAAGTGAAAGCCTATGAAGTCCAAATTCAAGCTTATATGGGGCAGAACAAGCAGCTGGAAGCATTGAATACAGGTCTACAAGTATTAAAACAGTTGGGAGTAGAATTTCCTAGTTCGCCAAATCCATCTGATATTGGGCAGGCGCTAGGGGAAACGGCAACAATTTTAAGAGGAACGCGAATTGATGACTTGATCGATCGCCCTGAAATGACAGAACCTCATCAACTAGCTGCTATTAGAATTTTATCGAGCATATTTTCTCCTTGTTATTCTGTGATGCCTTCACTGGTGCCTTTAACAGTGTGCAAACAGGTTAATTTATCCGTTCAATATGGCAATGCTTCTGTGTCTCCCTTTGCATACGCTGTATATAGTCTTCTGCTTTGCGGAGCGGTAGGAGATATCGAGCGGGGTTATGAATTCGGTCAATTAGCTTTACGTTTAGTGTCAAAGTTAAATGCCAAAGAAATTAAAGCTAAGACGTGCCACTTGGTGTATGCTGCCGTTCAACATTGGAAAGAACACGCTAGGAATACTTTAGAACCTTTTTTATCAACTTTTTCTAGCGGGCTGGAAACTGGAGATTTGGAATATTCCGGCTATGCCATTATGGTTTGGAGCCATTACTCATTTTTTGTTGGCAAGCCACTAATACAACTCGAACGAGAGATAGAAACTTATAGTGATGCTATTGATAAAATTAATCAAGAGACGGCTCTTAATAATACAAAAATTTGTTGGCAAGCTGTCTTAAATATGATGGGCAAGAATCAAAATATATGCCAGTTAAAGGGAAAAGTATACGATGAAGAGAAAATGATACCTCTATATCAGAAAACTAATAATCTGTTGGCAATACATTACTTATATTTACATAAACTTGTACTCTATTATTTATTTGAAGATTACCCCGAAGCTCTGAAAATTATCCCACTAATAGAAAGTTCTTTTGGCGCATCTACAGGGCAGCTAACGGTTTCTATTTTTTATTTCTACGATTCTCTAGTACGGCTGGCTGTAGATTCTGATATTTCAGAGTCTGAGCAACAGGTTATTTTGGACAAAGTACAAGCAAACCAGGAAAAAATGCAAAAATGGACTCATTATGCTCCAATGAATCATCTGCACAAATACTATTTAGTGGAAGCAGAGCGGTATCGAGTTTTAGGGGAAAAGATAGAAGCAATGGAGTTTTATGACAAAGCGATTGCATTGGCTAAAGAAAATGAATATCTGAATGAAGAAGCACTTGCTTGCGAACTTGCTGCTAAGTTTTATTTCGCGTGGGGTAAAGACGCGATCGCCCAACTCTACCTACAAAAAGCACACTACATATACCAAGTTTGGGAGGCTCAAGCTAAAGTTAAGCATTTAGAAGCAAAATATCCTCAATTTTTTACCATAACTTCAGCTAAAAGTGGAACAAAAGCGACTATACCCCAAAGAAATACAAATCAGCCTGAAGTTACTCAAAACTTGGATTTAGCTACTGTTATGAAAGCAGCGCAAGCTCTTTCAGGGGAGATTGTTTTAAGCAAGCTGCTAACAAATTTAATGCAAATTCTGTTTGAAAATGCGGGGGCAGAAACAGGGATATTAATTTTAGAAAAAGCTGGAAAACTCCTAATTGAAGCAACTGGGCGGATTAATCAAGATGAAATAATCGTGCAACAATCCATTCCTTTAGAAGAGAGCCAACTACCACTGTCAATTATTAATTATGTTCGACAAACCCAGAAAAACGTAGTTTTAAATAACGCAACTGATGAGGGAATTTTTGCCACAGATAGTTACATTCTGAAACATCAACCAAAATCCGTTTTATGTGTACCGATCGTCCATCAAGGCAAGCTAATTGGTATTCTTTACCTGGAAAATAATTTAACCACAGGTGCTTTTACAGCAGAGCGAGTTGAAGTTTTACAACTTTTATCTGCTCAAGCTGCTATCTCGATTGAGAATGCACGGCTGTATCAAGATTTAGCAACTGCTAACGCTGACTTGAAACAATCTCACGAACAATTAGAGGATTATAGTAAAACGTTAGAAGCAAAAGTTGGAGAGCGAACAGAGCAGTTACGGCAAGAGGTGCGCGATCGCCAACGGGCAGAAGAAATAGCCCAGTCTGCTAACCGGGCTAAGAGCGAATTTTTGGCAAATATGAGCCATGAATTGCGTACACCGCTCAATGGCATTTTGGGATATACCCAAATTCTTCAGAAAGATCGATCGCTATCCGAGCAGCAAAAAAACCGCATCAACACCATTCATCAATGCGGGGAACATTTGTTAATGCTGATTAACGATGTTTTAGATCTCTCTAAAATTGAAGCTCGCAAGATGGAACTATATCCGAGAAAGTTTCATCTTGATGAATTTTTACGAAGCATTGCAGAGATTTGCAAAGTTAAAGCAGAGCAAAAAGGAATTTCGCTGGCGTATCAAACCCTCTCCTCACTGCCTAGAATGGTTTGGGCAGACGATAAACGTTTGCGCCAGGTTTTGCTGAATCTGCTGGGTAATGCCATCAAGTTTACCGAAACGGGCGCGATCGCTTTCAAAGTAGGCTATCACCAAGAGAAAATTCGCTTTCAAGTGGAAGACTCCGGCATTGGTATTGCCTGCGATCGGCTTGAGGAAATTTTTCAGCCATTTCAACAAGTCGGCGAAGATAGCCGCAAGATCGAAGGAACTGGCTTAGGACTGTCGATCAGTCGTCAACTTGTTGAGATTATGGGCGGAACTCTTCAGGTTAAGAGCATCTTAGGAGAAGGTAGTACTTTCTGGTTTGATTTAGATCTGCCAGAAACTTCTTTATCAACTGATGCTGCGAATTCGTCAAAACGCACAATTTTAGGAGTTAAAGGCAAAAAGCGGAAAATTTTAGTTGTAGACGATAAATTAACAAACTGCGCCATTCTCGTCAATTTGTTAGAACCGCTCGGATTTGAGGTTTTAGAGGCTGTGGATGGTCAAGATGGACTAAATAAAGCACAAGAATTTCGACCCGATGCCATCCTAATCGATCTGGTTATGCCGAATTTAGACGGATTTGAAGCAATTCGTCGGATCAGATCGATGCCAGTATTGAAAGATGTCATCGCGATCGCGATCTCAGCTAGTGTCTTTGATTTCGATCGACAACAGAGTATCCAAGTGGGCTGTAACGATTTTCTACCTAAACCCATTAGAGAAGACGATCTTCTTGAAAAATTGCAACAACATTTGAAGTTGGAATGGATTTATGAAGAAATTGGGGAACCATTAAAAGAGAAGAGCAAACTGGAAAATAATTCAATGACTTCTCTAAGTTCCACTGACTTCTCAATTCCACCCGCAGAAGAGGTCGCTATTTTGATAGATTTAGCCATGCGCGGAGATTTAAGAGCGATTACCAAACGAGCAATGCAATTAGAAGAATCGAACCCACAGTGGAGACCTTTTACTAGCCACTTGCGGCAGCTTGCCAAAGAATTTAAGGGACGCCAAATATTAGAATTTTTAAAGCATAATTAAGAGGTATAAAAAAATATCTATGGAAATAAGTAATTCTGAAAAAGGTATTATTTTAATTGTCGATGATACGCCCACTAACTTAGAAGTACTGCTCGACTTGCTGGAAGCTGATGGTTTTAAAGTGGTGGTAGCTGAAGATGGAGAAAGAGCGATCGGTTTAGCAGAGTACGCTCCACCCGATTTAATTTTGTTAGATATACTCATGCCCGGAATAGACGGGTTTGAAACGTGCCGTCGCTTGAAAACAAGCTCAACTACACAAGAAATTCCGGTCATCTTTTTGACTGCCGTTACCGATAACGTTGATAAGGTCAAAGGCTTTCATTTAGGAGCAGTCGATTACATTACCAAACCGCTCAATCATGAGGAAGTTTTAGCACGAGTTAATACTCATTTGCGACTGCAAAACTTGACCAAGCGGTTAACCGAACAGAACGAGCGATTAGAAAAAGAAATTCAACAGCGCCAGCAGTTGGAAGAGGAACGAGAGCAAGGATTCAGAGCACTGCAACGCAGTGAAGCTCGATTTAGGCGTTTAATTGAATCCAACGTAATCGGCGTGGTCTTTAGCATGACAAATGGCACGATTACAGATGCCAATGATGCTTTTCTGCAAATCATCGGCTACGATCGCGCTGAACTAGAATCCGGGACTTTGAATTGGCAGGTAATTACACCTCCCGAATACGCCTATCTCAATCAAGTAGCAATTGCAGAATTAACCAGTTCTGGAGCGTTCAACGCCTTTGAAAAAGAATATTTCCGCAAAGATGGCAGCCGCATTTCAGTGATGATCGGCGGAGCTTTACTGAATGAATCTCAACAGGCGATCGTTAGCTTTGTCCTTGACCTCACTCAGCATAAGCAAGCACAAGATAAGATTCGCGAACAAGCGGCTCTACTTGACATCACAACAGACGCCATTATAGTACGAGATTTAGACAATAAAATTCGGTACTGGAATCAGGGGGCAGAGCATATCTACGGATGGAAATTTGAAGAGGCGATCGACCAAAATGTAAATCAACTTTTGTATCGGCCAGACTCGCTCGATCAACTGAAAACTGTTCGGAAAAGTTTGATCGAGAGTGGCATTTGGCAAGGTGAATTATATCAAGTTAATAAACAGGGCAAAGAAATTATTGTTGCCAGTCGCTGGACTTTAATGCGCGATCCGCAAGGGCAGCCCAAGTCTGTTTTGACAGTTAATACAGACATTACTGAAAAGAAACAACTGGAAAGTCAATTTCTGAGAACTCAGCGACTCGAAAGTTTGGGTACGCTTGCCGGAGGTATCGCTCACGATCTCAACAACATTTTGGCTCCTATTCTAGCTACAGCACAGCTTTTACAGCTTAAATTTCCCAACATTGATGAGCAGAACCAACATTTGTTAGACATCATTGAAGCAAACACTAAACGCGGGGCTGCTTTAGTCAAACAAGTACTTCAATTCGCTCGCGGTGTAGAGGGTAAACGAGCGATGGTACAAGTCAAACATCTGATCTACGAAGTTAAGCAAATTGCTGAGGAAACGTTTCCTAAATCTATTAAACTGCTAGTTGATGTAGAACCGGAACTTTGGTTAGTTTCCGGCGATGCAACTCACCTGCATCAAGTGCTGATGAATCTAGCCGTCAATGCTCGCGATGCCATGCCAAATGGCGGTATCCTTACCATCTCTGCCAAAAATCTATTTGTAGACGAGCGCTATGCTCGGATGAATCTTGATGCCTCGATCGGTTCCTACATTAAACTTACCGTTAAAGATACCGGAACGGGAATGTCGGCTGAAATTGCGGATAAAATTTTTGAACCATTTTTTACAACTAAAGAGATTGGTAAAGGAACGGGATTAGGGCTTTCTACCGTCAGGGGTATTGTAAAAAGTCACCGAGGATTTATCGATGTGTCTAGCAAAATTGGTGAAGGAACGGAATTTAAAGTTTTTTTACCAACTATAGAAGCATCCATTTCTCCAGAAGTTGAATCTCTTAATTCACTCAAAGGAAATGCAGAATTGATTCTGGTTGTGGATGATGAAACAGCAATTTTAGAAACAACTAAAGCTTCCCTAGAAACCTGTAACTATCGCGTACTAACAGCCAGTGATGGAATTGAAGCAATTTCGCTTTGCGCTCAATACAAAGACAAGATTGCTGTGGCTATAGTTGATATGATGATGCCCTCAATGGATGGATTAACAACAATTCAAACCCTGCAAAAAATCGCTCCGCACATCAAAGCGATCGCGATCAGTGGATTTGTGTCCAACGAGAAGCTGAGAGAGGCGAACGGAATTAAAAATTTTATTGCTAAACCCTATACTATTCAAGAGCTAATACAAGTGCTAAACGCTGTATTAAAAGAATCCGTTGAAGCAGGAATTTAATCCTAATAAACACGGTTCTTTCGGATCTAATATACTAAATCCGTTCTACTACGCTCTTTCCCCCTTTTTACACAAATTTTATTAGCTCTGTTTGGATTTTAGCCATTTGTGTAGCGAGCTAAATAGTTTTAAAAACTATAGCAACCGCTCTCGTCGATTAAGGCATTATTAATTGCTAAAATCCTGGATTCTAGACCCTTCTTCTCCTAGCCCCTAGTCCCTAGCTATATAGTGTTATTTTATTTGTCCAAAATTAGTTTATTTACGCTCACGGTCGGCAGTAATTCATAGTAGGTACAGCTTGATTAAGCTTGTAGGCTGCTCCAGGAACCAAAATAAACTCACTGGCACCCACACGATTAACTGAGTTGCCCCAGTCATAAGTATAACCAAGACCAGTCCAAGGTTGTAGAGCTTGGCGAATACTTTTAAAGTATAGGTTTTGATAAAACAATTGATAGTCTCTGATGCCTGGTACTTTTGGTATCGCTGCCTCAAAATTTAACGGGCATTGTCGAGTTGTAATGTCTGGGTTCACACAGGGACGAAAGAGGTCTTGTGGTCTGACCCACATTTCGACAAAAAGATCGTATTTCCAGTCGGGTGCTAACCCAAGATATTGCTTTAAACGCAGGTTTAAATCTTCTTCAGTCGCTTGAGGATGATCTTTCAAATATTGATTGCAGAATTCTTTGACCTGAGAAGCAACTGTTACCCAAATCACTTTGTCTTCAAATGGCGAAGTATTACTGTTAGGCTTGATGTACTGCTCGTAATTTCTTTGGCTTTTCCAAGTTACTACCAATATTTTTGTCTGGCTTTCATCCCAAACAATTAGGCGATTATCCGGAGTAATTTGAATTAAATTATCAAAGATTTTATCAGATTCAACCAAGGCGGCATCTTGTATGGCAGAACGATACTTTTCTTTTAAGGGATCGGGAGATAACTGGGAAAGTCCTTTATGAAAAAATAAGCCTTGCGTACAAACAAATACGAAAAATGACAGCAAATAATTTATTTTTTTCATTTTAGATCTCAATATTATGTCGATATTACGGGAAAATTAGGCGATATTGTATACTTTTAATTGCATACAAAAAGGTTTTAACGCCCTTAAAAATAGGCTTAGAATATACAAAAAATTGTTAATTATTTTTAAATAATTAATTGGTTTTTCAAACATAATTTTATTTTTTTATTATTACTTTATAGCGGTTTTAGTATAAAATTTAACTTAAAGAATAGTCAAGAGTCCATCAGTAAATTAATGTAAATAAACTAGCTTTATAATATTAAAAGATGTAAAGATTTAACAAGGCTTTACATCACATTTTTTTGGGTCAATGGCTGTATTTGGGGTGAATTCCTTGCATACCAGGGCCAGGGGTTAACTTAATTTTAATGGAGTAAAACTAAGTTAACTCAGATGTTGCAACTTTCTCAATAAAGCTTAAAAAACCGGGGTTTTCAACGAAAAATCAGGGTTTTGAGGTTTAGCCATTTGCAAGACACTAAGGTCGGTAGACCGAAAAGTGAGAGCGATCTCGCCAGAGGATAAAAATGCACGTTCCCTAATCAGAAATCCTTGCCTTTGAGGATGAAGAAAACTTTGTTTATATGAGTCCTATAGCCAGTAGAGAAAAATTAAGATGCTTGCTCCCCTCGTATCCCTTGCAGTCACAACAATGTGTTCGGCACCCGTTGCCATAGAATTAAATGTTTTTTCTGGTTTGCCCAATCCCACTTGGTATCTTAGTCAGTCTCAGTGTGTCGAACTCGAACAGCAGATCGACAAATTACCTGAAATTGCTAAAGAATCATTACCACCTCCACCTGGGCTTGGTTATCGGGGAGTGGTCGTTCACTATGTAAATCAGCAAGGAGTTAGGGAGTCGATCGGATTCTACAGAGGTACTGTTCGCTCCCAAAGACTACGGCTTCAAGATCCAAACCGCTTTCTTGAGAAATGGCTACTGAATATAGGTCAAAATTTTGTTGACTCAAATATGCAAAGGTATTTGCAAACAGAACTTAGTCAATAGCTAAGTTTTACTTTGACAAAGTAACTATCAGCTGACATACCGATCGATTGAAATTCGAGCATTTCATCACCGATTCACTTTAACCGTGTCACTAATCTTTCCCCCTGCTCCCGTGTTCCCGTATTTAACTCTAACAATAAGTTGCTATAAATTACGTTAATATTCCTCGCTCCGACTGAACCCAAACGGGTAGTTGAAAAACTCGAAAGTATTAATTCTCAATTAGTGATAGTTCTCAGACAAAGGTCAGGCAGTCTAAATTTAATATTAAAAGAGCTTTGACAGTTTTTAGAAGTGTCTATAGAATTAATACAGTGCATTTATAACTAAAAACAACTTACGATTGTTTTTAAAGTTTTCACTTTACTTGTTTTTTGTTACGCAACGTGTTACTAACGATGAGAGCATACTCAACAGTTTACTTTATCTAAAGTAAACAATTATGCCTGCTTACTAGCTTTTAGAAAGGCTACAATTTAGTAACGTTTATTAATTAAGTGATATCTCCGGAGTAAGTACGAATGGCAATTTCAATCCCAGGTTATCAAATCACCGAGAAAATACAAATAGGTGTTAGTACTCTTATTTATCGTGGCATTAGAGAAGACTCTAATATTTCGGTGATTATTAAAACCCTCAAAGCCGAGTATCCTACATTGGAAGAAATCACCAAACTCAGACATGAATATAAAATTTTGCAAAAATTAGATATTCCAGGAATTATTAAGCCATTAGGTTTAGAAAATTCCCATAATAGTCTAGCTTTAATATTAGAAGATTTTTCGGGAATCTCCCTAAAACGTTACCTCAAAGGTGAAAAAATTGAAATTGTAAAGTTTCTTTCAATTGCCATACAACTCGCCTCAACTCTAGCTCAACTGCATCAAAACCAAATTATTCATAAAGATATTAAACCCCAAAACATTATCATTAACAGTCAAACAGAGCGAGCTAAAATTATTGACTTTAGCATTGCTTCAAGCTTATCCAGAGAAAATCAGAATCTCAGCAATCCGAATTTGCTAGAAGGCACTCTTATTTATATGTCGCCAGAGCAAACCGGAAGAATGAATCGCTCTATTGATTACCGCACTGATTTTTACTCGTTAGGGGTAACATTTTATGAAATGCTGACAGGTCAATTGCCCTTTAATGCTACCGATCCGCTGGAATTAGTTCACTGCCACATAGCTAAACAACCACAACCGCCTCATCAGATCGAACCAGAAATTCCCGGGGCGGTTTCTGATATCGTGATGAAGTTATTATCCAAAACCGCAGAAGACAGATATCAAAGCGGACTGGGACTAAAAGCCGACTTAGAAATTTGCCTTAACCAATTACAAAATATCGGAAAAATCGATAAATTCATTCCCGGAAAATTGGATAAATACGGTCAATTTATCATTCCCCAAAAACTTTACGGACGGGAAGCAGAAGTAAGGCGATTATTAGAAGTATTCGATCGCGTAGCGTCTCCGGAGGAGAATCGCGTCAGCACTGGTAACAGCGAAACAATGCTCGTGGGTGGTTATTCAGGTATTGGCAAAACAAGTGTTATTAATGAAGTACACAAACCTATTGTAGCCAAGCGTGGCTATTTTATATCCGGCAAATTCGATCAATTTAAGCGAAATATTCCTTATGCGGCGGTGATTCAAGCTTTTGACGAGTTAGTAAGACATTTACTAACAGAACCCGCTGAAAAAATATTAGTTTGGAAAACACAAATTTTAGAAGCTCTCAGATCCAACGGTCAAATTATTGTCGATGTTATTCCCGAAATAGAACAGATCATCGGTAAACAACCGCCCGTTCCCCAATTGGGGCCTTCTGAATCTCAAAATCGATTCAATCGGGTGTTTCGAGAGTTCATTCATGTATTTACTAAACCCTCGCACCCGTTAGTGGTTTTCTTAGATGATTTACAGTGGGCAGATTCAGCTTCTTTGAAGTTAATTCAACTGTTAATGAGCGATCCTGATAGCCAATATCTGTTGCTGATCGGAGCTTATCGAGATAACGAAGTCAGCCCGACTCATCCGTTGATGTTGACGCTGGATGAAATTAAAAAAACGGGTGCTGCCATAGAAACGATTACACTGCAACCTTTAGATATTCATCATGTCGATCAATTAGTTGCCGATACGCTACACGATCGAACAGGTCGATCGCAGCCGCTAGCAGAGTTGATTTTCAATAAAACTCAGGGCAATCCCTTCTTCTTCACTCAGATGCTCGCTACCCTGCATTCTGAAAAATTATTAACATTTGATTATAAATCTGGCATCTGGCAGTGGGATATCAAGCAAATTCAAACAGTAGGTATCACTGATTATAATGTAGTCGAATTAATTGCCAGAAATATTCAAAAACTGCCCGAAGAAACCCAGCAAGTTTTAAAATTAGCGGCTTGTATTGGTGACAAGTTTAATTTAGATGTTTTAAGCATAGTCAATCAAAAATCCGAACCAGAAACGGCTGCTGATTTGTGGAATGCGCTGCAAGCGGGGTTGGTTCTTCCTTTGAATGAAAGCTACAAAATTCCGTTGGTTTTTGATAATTCGGTACAGGTAGCAATACCTGTGGAATCGGTAAAGGTTCGCTACAAGTTTTTGCACGATCGCGTACAGCAAGCAGCTTATTCCCTAATTCCAAATGAGAATAAAAAACAAACTCACCTAAAAATCGGCGAACTGCTACTCGAACATACCCCTACTGAGGAAATTTCCGAAAATATCTTCGATATTGTCAACCAACTAAATTACGGCACCGACTTACTAACCTCTGAGTCAGAAAGAGACAAACTGGCAAACCTGAATCTCATCGCTGGTAAGAAAGCTAAGGCGGCGACTGCTTATGATGCCGCCGTCAATTATCTATCTGTGGGTATAGGATTGCTGCCGCCATCGTCTTGGGAAAGTCAGTACGAACTCACTCTCAATCTCTATGTAGAAATCACTGAAGCTGAATACTTAAATACCAACTTCGATCGCGCCAACTCTTATGCAGAAATTACCCTGGAAAAAGCAACAAATTTGCTCGATAAAGTGAAAGTGTACGAGCTAAAAATCCAGATGTACGTGGCTCGACTCGCGGTGCAAGATGCTGTTGATACTGGGCTATCTGTAGTGGAAATGCTTGGAGTTACCCTCTTAGAAGAACCACCAAAAAACTTGATAATTGAAGATTTAATCAACCTACCAATTTTAACTGATGCTTATAAGTTGGCAGCATCGCGTATCTTGGTTCCCTTATTTCCTCCTGTTTATTGGTCGAATCCCTCTTTGTTACCCTCTCTTGTATTTACGATGATCGATATATCGGTCAAATATGGAAATTGTGCATCTGCCATTCAAGGGTATGGTTTTTATGCTTTGATTTTGTGCGGTACGGCTGAAGATATTGACTCTGGATATCGGTATGGCGAACTGGGTTTGAAGTTATTAGATAAATTAAATGCCAAAGAATATAAAGCTAAAATTTCTAATGTATTTTACGGCGCTGTCAACTTCTGGAAAAAGCATATCCGCTCTGGAATAGAGCCTTTACAAGAAGGTATTTATAGCGGATTGGAAACTGGGGATATAGAATATGCAGGTTTTTGCGCTTACCACTATTGCACTCAAACATTTTTTTGTGGGGAGCATCTTGAATCTGTTGCTAATAAATTTGCACAATATATCGATCTGATGACTAAGTTAAAACATGGGTGGTCGGGCAATTCTCAAAAAATCTGGCGACAAATGGTGTTGAATCTACAAGGAGAAGCAGAAGATAAATGTCTATTAAAAAGTGATGGTTTTGATGAAGAAGAAATGCTGTCATTTTTTATGGAAGCAAAAGATAATACTTCCCTCATTTCTATTTATATAGCCAAAATTATACTTTTTTATCTCTTTAAACGAGCGAAAAGTGCTGTGGAAACTGCTACTGCGGCGCTACCATACAGCCAAGCTACTGTCGGACTTTTTATTAGCAGCTTATACAATTTCTACCAATCTCTAGCCCTTTTAGCTGTGTACCCCAACGCCGCACCAGATGAGCAGCAACAATACCTGCTCCAAGTATCGTCCAATCAGGAAAAAATGCAGCAATGGGCGTACCACGCTCCAGAGAACTTTCAGCATAAGTACGACTTAGTGGAAGCAGAAAAAGCGCGGGTATTGGGGCAAATTTACGTAGCGATGGAGCATTACGATCGCGCGATTTGCGGAGCCAAAAACTCCGATTACATTCAGGAGGAAGCGTTAGCCAACGAATTAGCTGCCGAATTTTACTTTGCTCGTAGCAGAGAAAAGGTAGCTCAGTCTTATCTGACAGAAGCTTACTACGGATATATTCGCTGGGGAGCAAAAGCGAAAGTTAAACACTTAGAAGAAACCTATCCTGACTTTTTCTTACGCTTGCTTACAAAAGAAACTGGAAATAGCCAAAGAAACCGGACGGCAGATTCTACGACAACTGGAAGTTCTGCTATGCTGGATTTAATGACGGTCGTTAAAGCTTCACAAGCGATTTCTTCGGAACTTGTTCTCGACAGATTGCTGGAAAAATTAATGCAAATCTTGATCGAAAATGCTGGCGCTCAAAAAGGTATTCTTCTGCTGAATAAGGAAGGAAAATTATCGATCGCAGCGGAAAGCTATACAGACAGCAAGCAAGTATTATTGCCTTCTCTTCCTGTGGAGAATAGCCAAAATTTACCTAAGCTTCTGATTAATTATGTCGAGAGGACTAAGAAAAATGTCGTTTTAAACGATGCGGCTAGGGAGGGAATGTTCGCCACAGATGAATACATTGCCGATCGTCAAATTAAATCCATTTTGTGTATGCCGATCGTTCATCAAGGAAAACTCATCGGCATCCTATACTTAGAAAATAACCTCACGAAAAGTGCCTTTACTCCAGATAGATTAGAAATATTAAAAATACTTTCTTCTCAAGCAGCTATTTCTTTAGAACTAGCGCAAGCAGTAAACGAAGTACAGGCTACCGTAGCGTATTTGAGAGCTATCATTAACAACATTGCTGATGGTTTGTTGGTGACGGATACTAATGGCAAGATTACTCATGTCAATCCAGCTTTGTTATCAATGTTTTGTCTGGAAGATAGTAAAGTTATCGGGAAAGACTGCCAAGAAATATTCCACAGCCAAATAGCAGAACTATTAAACCAGACTAGAGAATGTCCGAATGAAGTTTTGATCGCCGAAGTAGAACTGGCAAATAACAAATTTGGTAAGGCGTTAGCGACTACTATATCCAAAAAAACTGCTAATTTTGAGTCGGCAATTTTTGAGTGTCTTGGTTCGGTAAGCGTTATCCGGGATATCACTCAAGAGAGAGAAATCGATCGGATGAAAACTGATTTCATCTCCACAGTATCCCATGAATTGCGGACGCCTTTAACTTCAGTGCTGGGCTTTGCTAAATTGATTATTAAAAAACTTGATGATTCGATTTTACCGACGATTCCACAAGACGATCGCAAAGCGCAAAGAGCGTTTAAACAGGTAAATGAAAATGTCAACATTATTATCTCAGAAGGCGAACGGTTGACGACTTTAATTAACGATGTTTTGGATATCGCCAAAATGGAAGCTGGCAAAATAGAGTGGAATATGCAGCCAACTTCCGTAGGAGAAATTGTCGAACGAGCGATCGCAGCTACATCTTCTCTATTTGATACTAAAGGAATCGCCCTAATTAAGGATGTTTCGGAAGGACTACCGGAAGTAGTAGGCGATCGCGATCGCTTACTGCAAGTATTAATCAATCTGCTTTCTAATGCGGTAAAATTTACGGATACGGGTTCTTGCACGGTCAAAGCAATCCAGCAAAATGAGGCAATTGTTGTCAGCGTCATCGATACGGGGATCGGGATCGCACTAGAAGATTTACAAAAAGTGTTTGAGAAGTTTCAGCAGGTAGGCGATACCCTCACAGACAAACCAAAAGGTAGCGGTTTGGGGCTACCTATTTGCAAGCAAATAGTCGAACATCACGGCGGCGCGATTTGGGTAGAAAGTCAACCGGGTCAGGGAAGTAATTTTTCGTTTACTTTACCGATGTCTGATGCGATCGCAATTCAGCCAGAGAGGATTTCCTTTGATATTTTGGTCAAACAATTAAAAGAAAGCTTGGTACAAACAGAATCTGCTAATCCCGATCGCACCAAAACTATTCTGGTTGTCGATGATGATGAAAACATTCGCGCCCTTCTCAGGCAGCAGCTAGAACCAGAAGGTTATAAAATCAGAGAAGCTAAAGATGGTGTAGATGCGCTTAACCAAGTAAAACAAGAAAAGCCCGACTTAATTATTCTAGATGTAATGATGCCTCAAATCAGCGGTTTTGATGTGGCTGCCGTGTTGAAAAACGATCCCTTGACCTTGAACATCCCAATTATCATTATATCGATCGTTGAAAATAAACAAAGGGGTTATCGTCTGGGTATAGATCGTTATCTTACCAAGCCGGTTAATGCAGAAGAACTGCATAATAATATTGAATTTCTGCTGTCTCAAGGTACTTCAAAGAAAAAAATCCTAGTTCTTGATGAAGATGCTTCAGCTGTTAAAACCCTTTCTGAAGTACTGCAAGCTAAAGGATATAACGTTACCGAAGCTTGTAACGAGCAAGAGTGCATTGACAAGGCATTAGCAGTTCAACCGGATATGATCGTAATCAATTCTTTAGTTTCTCAACAGCAAAATTTGGTCAAAACATTACGCTTTGAAAAAGGGTTAGAAAATGTCTTCTTTGTATTACTAGCAGATAGCGAAACTGAGTAATAAAGTGTTGGGAAATTTTTCGAGCTATACTTCAGTTCAACTCTTAGTTGCTTTTAAAGGAAGCTCAACGATCAATTCTGCTCCGTTTCCCGGTACTGATACGCAACTCAATTTACCTCCATGTTTTTCTACCACCACAGAATAGCTAATTGCCAAACCAATACCACTACCTTTGCCCACAGTTTTAGTAGTAAAAAATGGATCGAATAACCTTTTTTGTAGTTCTTGGGAAATACCAGGGCCGTTATCTTTTATGCTAATTTTTACCCAATTTTCGTTGATTAGTTCAGTCCGAATTATAATTTTAGGTAATGGGCGATCGTCGATTAATTTTCTACTTGGCATTAACTCTTCTAAAGCATCAATTGCATTAGTTATAATATTCATAAATACTTGATTTAACTGACTAGCGTAACACTCGATATGCGGTAATTTGCTATATTTTTTAATTACTTGAATACCCGTATGAAAAGGACTGGGTTTGAGGCGTTTCCCCAAAATTAACAAGGTGCTATCTATCCCTTCGTGAATATCTACGAATTTCTTTTCACTTTCATCTAAGCGCGAAAAATTACGCAATCCCTGAACTATATCTCGAATTCGTTCCGCCCCCACCTTCATCGAACTGAGTAGCTTGGGTAAATCTTCTATTACAAATTCAAGTTCCATTTCCTCAGATTGTGCGCTAATTTCATCGCCAGGGGAAGGAAAGTGTTTGCGGTATAATTTGACCAAATTTATCAATTCTTGTGTATATTCATCTGCATGGGAAAGATTGCCGTAAATAAAGTTAATCGGATTGTTAATTTCATGAGCAACACCCGCCACTAATTGCCCTAAAGCAGACATTTTTTCGGTTTGAATTAACTGAGTCTGTGTTGCCTTAAGTTCTTTGATAGCCTGTTCTAGTTGAACGGCTTTTTCTCGTTCTCTCGCTTCAGATTCTTGCAAAGCAGCGTTTAATTTAGCTAGTTCATCTACTTGTCGCAACACGATCGTAATAATCGCATTTTTTAATTCAAGCGCTGCTTCAATTTCGCATTGTTTCCAAGGTAAAGATTTTAATTTAACCGTTTCTTTCCATAATTGAAAAGATTTTCGAGGAGACAAACGTACCTTACCATTATCTTTGATTTCCACTGCTTCATTAGGATTACCTGCCCAATTCACGGTTTGAATTACTTCTGGGCGAAACCATAAAACATAATTACTCAATGTAGGAGAAATCGAAATAGCTATTAACCCACTAGCTAAATCTTTATATTTCTCTGCTTCCGGATACAGTTGAGCTAAAGAATCAGTATAAAAAATTTCCTGTTTATGATTATCTAGCAATTTAATTAATTTTTGGATATCTACTACCTCAGGAGTTTTTCCCACGACGACACAATCTTTTCCAATACAAACTGCCGCACCATTGGCGCTAACTAAGTCCAATAAATTTGGATAGTGCTGCACTAGTCCACCCACAAAATTATTGTCTCTAGACATATATTCAATCAACTTATTGTTGATTGACTTTAGCTTTAACTTGTAATCATAATCTTGATTATTTTCCTTAGCAGTAAGTTCTAACGACATTACTTGTGCCAGAAATTTGCAAGCTGTACGCACTTCATAAGATACATACTTGGCTGAATAATGATGACAAGCTACCAATCCCCAAAGTTTCTGTTCTTTAACCAAAGATATAGACATAGAAGCGCCAACTCCCATATTTTGCAGATACTCTACGTGCAAAGGAGACACGCTTCTTAAAGCTGAGTGGCTGAGATCCAAAAAATCGTTATTAACGGGATTATTGGTAGGCGTGATTTCTACGGGCTGATAATTAATATCTGGAATTAATCTCAGCCAATTTAAGCAATACAATCTTCTTGCTTGTTTGGGAATGTCTGATGCCGGGTAGTTTAATCCTAAAAAAGGTTCTAATTCTGAATTTTTTTCCTCTGCTACTACAGTTCCGTGTCCTTCCGCATTGAATTTATACAACATTACTCTGTCAAAACCTGTAAGTTGTTTGATTTCTTTAGCGATAGTTTCACATAAAATTTGTAAATTTGAAGATTCTTGAATCTTAGATGCAGAAGTTCTGACTAAATGGTAAAAATTGAAAAAAGGTACATTTTCTGGTGAAGGTGCTGGTTCCAATTCCAGAATTAATACTCCATCATTTCGATGGATAATTCCATCAAACAACCGATTTCCAGTTGTAGTGAACAAGGAGAGTTTAAACGGGTTAACGATTTGAATATCTTCATTTGCCAAAGCTTCTTTTAAAGAAATTAGCTGTGAATCGTCTATGAGTTCGGAAATATTCTTTTTAATGATTCTTTCGGGAGAAATTCCAAAAAAATCCGCAGTATTATTGCTGGCTTGTAAAATGGTTAACTGAGGTTCTCTTAGTACTAAAAGTACTCCATGAGGTTGAATCGAACCAGGAATGTGAATGGCTTCTTCGTCACAGTTATTTAAATTTACTTCTTTTGCTGTTATGATATGCCGCTGACTCATATACTTTATTTCCTCTGGTTAAATAATATTAAAATAAACTTGGGAAGAGTTATTTGCGATCGCATTTTCACCAGCTATTGTATTTAATTTTCGTCAATGCACCAACTACTGTCTGGCTTATACGTAAAAATATCAGTCTGTAATGTTCAAAAGATAACTCTTTACTGAATGTAATTTACCAGACTTACCTTTTTACTCGCCATTTTATCTAAGATATTTTAATATTTAATCTACATCATAGCTGAAAAGATTAAGCAGATTTACCGCTTTCACCTTTAACGACGGCAGCACCGATTAAATGTGCCAAACGTAAAGCTTCCGGCACTTTACCGCAATCAGTCAAACGTTGTAGCACTGCACCGATTATTTCTGGACTTTCCCCGCAAACTTGAAAGAAAAATGACTGAAAAGTATGAATTTTTCCGGCGCGTTTGAGTAAAGCAAGGCGTTTTTCTGGATATGGTAAACGACGAATCGCTGTTTCTATTTTACTCAAGTCTGGAGGACGCCGCATTACCGTCACGCAAGGCAGGGCAAGGCGTTGAGAAAGTAGAGGTAAATCTACTACATTAAAGCCACCGAAAGCAATCCCATCTAGTAACACGATATGTAATTGCGGTAAAAATTTTCCACCGATCAGTAATTGACAAATTGTATCGGTAGCATTCCAGCCATCTTGTCGCACCTTTCCCCAAACCATACCCTCAAAGCGGGTATTTGCACAAATAATTCCGCTAATAGGAACCAGGCTGCCTTTGCGACGTTTAAAAGGTGCATCATCAAAACCGATCGCGCGAATTACTCGATCGAGTTTGAGCAGAGATTCTAAATTCATATTTTCCGGTTGGTAGTAAGGACTTCAGTCCTTATTGAACCAAATGAGAGGATTAAAGTCATTACAACCAACCTTTTCTCTGTTATTTCTCTAGGCGCACTGCATACCACTGAAAGTACTGTCCTGGCCCCATGTCCAATTCGCAGGAAGTATCTAGCAAATATTGAGCTTGGGATTCTAAATCCTGAAATTTTTGTAAATCTCTAGGCAAATCATTCTGTCTGGTCGCCAAAATACTCTTGAGCTTTTCTAGTAATTCCGATGGGGTAAGAAATTGCTCCGGTTGGTTTGGTTGGAGGACAACAAAGGCTTCCTCCTTAAACATCATTGGGTCTGCCATTTTGGGTGTTTGTTACTTTAGACAGTTTTACTTTCGATCGCACATTGTTATTTTAAAGTTAACAATATTAGATAGATCGACATTAATTAATTTTAACCGATTGTTTAATTTTCATTAACTATTAACTATGTCGATCGAGTCAGTTGCTAATGACAAATGACCAATGACCAACGACCAATGACTAATGACTAATGACCAATGACCAATGACCAATGACTAAAAATTAGCTATGGCTGGTTCTGCTGTTTTAATATTTAATCCCGTAGCGGGTCAAAGTAACCCCGATGATGATTTGGCTCAGATTAGAGCAATTTTAGAACCCGAACTGGCATTAGAAATTATTTTTACCAGCGAGGAAGTTGATGCGGGTCAACTAGCAAAAAATGCGATCGCAAATGGTGCCCAAACCGCGATCGTATCTGGCGGCGATGGTACGATTTCTGCGGCGGCGGCAGCTTTGGTGGGAAGCAATATTCCTTTAGGAATAATTTCGCGAGGAACTGCCAATGCTTTTGCGGCGGCTTTAGGTATTCCAGATCACATACCAGGTGCGTGTCAAACTATTTTAGAAGGTAACCAGCGCTTAATCGATGCGGCGTATTGCAACGGTAAGCCGATGGTGCTGTTGGCTGGGGTTGGTTTTGAGGCAGAAACAGTAGAAAAAGCCGATCGAGAATCGAAAAATCGGTTTGGAATGCTGGCTTATATCTTAGCGGGAATCCGACAACTGAGAGAATTAAAAAGGTTTGAAGCGGAAATCGAAACGGAAGATAAAATTATTCACCTCAGCGCATCTGCAATTACGATCGCGAACGTAGCACCACCTACCTCGATCTTAGCCCAAGGCCCAGCAGGTTTAATCGTAGATGATGGTTTATTAGATATCACCGTAGTAGCGCCGATTAATTTAGCAGGTGCGATCGCCGCATCTTATCATTTACTTCAAACCGCTTTAAGCGGTGACGCCGCCGAACGAGATGATATCGGCTATCTACGGGCAAAAAAAGTAAAAGTCACCACCGAACCACCCCAAAAAGTAGTATTGGATGGAGAACCGATCGGCACTACCCCCATTGAAGTGGAATGTCTGCCAGCAGCTTTAACGATCTTCTTACCCCAAGTAGAAGAACCTCAGCCTACAGAAAAGTTATCAGGACTTCCCAATCTGAAAATCGAGCAAAAACTGTGAACAAGGGGGCAGGGGCTAGGGGGCAGGGTGCAGGGTGCAGGGTGCAGGGGTGCAGGGGAGAGAGGGAGATAAATACAATAAATTTTCACACTTTATCCTTCATACTTCATCCTTTCCCAATCTAAAATCGAAAATCTAAAATCGAAAATCTAAAATCGAAAATCGAATGACACCGGATATTGTTGAGCTAGATGGTAAAACATTTGTCCCTGCCGATCGAATACCGATCGCAGAATGGCCTTGCGTTTTAAATGAAGAACCCCAACCTACCCTTACGCTCAAAGATAACGATATGTTTTTAGTTACCGATACGCTCGGTAACATTGCTTCTAGTTTCAGAAATGACGTGAATGCTAGCATGGGGTTGTTTTGCAATGACACCAGGTTTTTGAGTCGCCTGGAATTGCAAATCGAAGGTCACGCCCCAGTTTTGCTCAACAGCACTGCCAATAAAGGGTTTATTCTCTCCGTTTTATGTACGAATCCCAACATTGAAAATCGTCTTAAACCGGATACAATCAGCATCCGCCGGGAAGTCGTACTCAACGGTGCTTTGTTTGAAGAAATAGAAATTTCCAATTACAGTACTAGTGCGGTTAGCTTTGAAATTAGCATTAGTTTCGATGCTGATTTTGTCGATTTATTTGAAGTACGAGGCTTCGATCGCCAAAACCGAGGACAACGCTTAAGGGCAGTTCGCGATGGCAACCCAGCCGAACTAGAAACAGGCGAATTAACCTTAGCTTATCAAGGTTTGGATGGAGCAATTATGGAATCTCGGATCGAGTTTCAAGAATGCCTGCCAGACTTTTTTAAAGATTACACGGCGATTTGGCAATTAAATCTGGAGTCTCACCAAACCAAAAAAATCGGTTATCGGCTTCAGATGTGGATGAATAATAAACCGATTTCTAGAATACACGCTGCGGTTACTCTAGGACAGGCAAAAGCTGCCGAGTTCATGGAAGAGCAACATTGGGCGCAACAAGCTACCCACATTAGAACCGATCGCGCTATTTTCAATCAAGCGATCGAACGTGCCGAACAAGATATATACCTCCTGCGCCAATCTTTTGAAAAAGGCACGGTGCTTTCGGCAGGAGTACCTTGGTTTTCTACTTTATTCGGGCGCGACTCGATTATTGCGGCATCTCAAACCTTAATGCTCAACCCCTCGCTGGCACGGGAAACCCTGATCGTATTAGCCGAATACCAAGGCAAAAAAGACGACGATTGGCGAGATGAGCAATATGGCAAAATTTTACACGAAATTCGGTTTGGGGAAATGGCACGCACTCAAGAAGTGCCTCATACTCCTTACTACGGCACCGTAGACGCTACTCCCCTGTGGTTGATGCTGTATGCCGAGTATTTTGCCTGGACTGGCGATACCGAAATTCTCGAACGTTTGTGGCCCAATGCTTTGGCAGCGATGGACTGGATCGATCGCAATTGTCAAGAAACTGGCTATCTAATCTATTCCTGTCACTCTACGCGGGGTTTGGCAAACCAAGGTTGGAAAGACTCCGGAGACTGCATAGTTAATCGCAAAGGAGAACAAGCACAAGCACCAATTGCTTTGTGCGAAGTGCAAGCATACGTCTACGCAGCAAAAGTTCGACTGTCTGAAATTGCCAGAATGAAAAAGCGGATCGACTTATGCGATCGCTGGCAAGAAGAAGCCAGAGACTTAAAAAACCGTTTTAATCGCGATTTTTGGATGGAAGAAGAAGGATTTTGCGCTTTAGCATTAGATGGCGAAGGCAAACAAGTTGATAGTATTTCTTCTAATCCCGGTCACTGTCTCAGCTTGGGAATTCTCACCCCAGAAAAAGCTTATAGCGTAGCCGAACGTTTGCGGGCACCCGATATGTTTAACGGTTGGGGAATTCGCACCCTCAGCAGTTTATCCCCAGCTTACAATCCAATGGGTTATCACATCGGTTCCGTTTGGCCTCACGATAACTCATTAATTGCAATGGGATTACGCAGCCTCGGTTTAATCGATCAAGCTTTGGAAATTTTCCAAGGATTAATCGACATGACTCTCCAGCAACCTTATCAGCGTCCTCCAGAATTATTTTGCGGCTACGAACGTAACGGCGATAACACGCCAATTCGCTATCCCGTAGCTTGTTCCCCCCAAGCTTGGGCAACTGGCAGTATTTTTCAGCTGTTACAAACGATCGTGAATTTAGTGCCAGATGCCCCAAACAATTGTTTGCGAATTATCGATCCGGCACTACCCGAATCCATCAATTCCCTATTTCTCCAAAATTTGAAAGTAGGAGGAACTTTACTAGATTTAGAATTTCAGCGCAGTGGTAACACTACTTCTTGTCGAGTTGCCAAAAAACGCGGTAATTTGCGAGTTGTGATCGAAGCGTAAAAAATCGACAAAACTTACCTAAGGTGAGGCTAGAAACCCGGTTTCTTCAAGAAACCGGGTTTCTGACATATCATTCATTAGGTTGGAAATGGCGATTACTTCTGAGCTTCTGGCGGATTTTCGTACAGAGATTCTAATCTTTCGCGAGCATCTTCTACAGCGATCGATCGCATCACCAACAAAGGTTCGTCAATCACGTTGCCAGCCTCATCGATAAATTCTGGATGCGGCACTTGCTTATATCTATGAGAACCGTATCGCTTGGATTGATGATTAGAGTTATACTGGTAATCAGCACTTATACTTATTAAGTTGCGAATCAAATTACCAACTGCCAAAAAAGCCAACAATGTAAAAGCCAAAATGTAAAGTAAGTGCAACATAAATTTCTCCTCCCAATCAGACAGCGTAAAAGTAGAAAGCGTAAAAGATTTTTACGAAAATATTAAAGAGAACGATCGAAAATTGACAAGGTTGTAAAAGAGTGCATACACCTGAAATTTTCTATCCTTGCCTTATTTCTATTGAGCGGACTTTTCCATGCGGAAACGCATTCCCACCTGCCAACATTCCATCAGCAAGTGATGCCAGGGGATCAGAGTTGCCGTTTCCACGCCAGCTTGACCACCTGTGGCGTTAAACAACATTTGAACCGTGCTTACCTCATTTTGAGCCTGCTTGACTCTTTCGAGTAAGTCAGATTGCTGCTGGGAAGTCAAAAAGGCGATTTGCTCCGTTTCCAGCAGATTTCGCGATCGCCCAAACCAATATTGAAAGTCTTCTAGCAATGGCTGCAAAAGGCTTCTGAGCAATTCAGGCTCAGGCAGATTGGAGTTAAGCATGAATTAAGTACAGATTACTAACCTATCTAAATCATAACCTTAAATCAAGTTACATTTCTTTACAAAGGATGAAGTATGAAGTCAGAATTCAGAATTCAGAAAACCAATTCTATTTCTCTCCCCATCCCCCCACCTCCCCATCCCC
>DATNQN010000146.1 GCA_036703985.1 Leptolyngbyaceae cyanobacterium | reverse complement strand
CCCTGCCCCCTGCCCCCTGCCCGCTGCCCCCTGCCCCCTGCCCTCTACCCCTAAAGGCGCTACCCTGGAAAATATACCCGATCGCTTTTACCGACTTGGCTATCCGTTCAACATACTTAATTACAGATGAAATTGCAGTCCTATTTTGATTCGGAAAATAATCGTCATAAGTCTTTTGAGTTGCCCGGTGCCCGACCTCACTATAACCCCGATCGACCCGGACAGGTAGAGCATATTTTCCTAGACTTGGCACTTGACATTGCCAACCAAACCTGTCGAGGCACCTGCACCATTACGATAACGCCAGTCCGGGATGGGATCGATCGTTTAACCTTGGATGCAGTTAATCTGAATATTCAGTCAGTTGCAGTGGATGGTTCGCCCCAGCAGTTTGAATATTACGACGACGAACAGTTGCACATCAAGCTGGCGACACCTACCCAAGCAGGTAAGCAAATCAAGGTTGCGATCGCTTATGCAGCGGAAAAACCCCAGCGCGGTATTTATTTTATCCAACCTAATAAGGATTATCCCCACAAACCAATTCAAGTTTGGACGCAAGGAGAAGATGAAGATTCCCGTTTTTGGTTTCCCTGCTTCGACTACCCTGGACAATTGGCAACTTCCGAAATCAGAGTGCGAGTTCCCAAACCTTATATTGCCATTTCTAACGGCGTACTAATTAATGCCGAAGATGCCGAAAACGAAAAAATTTATCATTGGTCGCAACAAGAAGTTCATCCTACTTATTTAATGACTTTAGCAGTAGGAGATTTTGCCGAAATCAAAGATGATTGTGATGGCAAACCCGTTACTTATTATGTAGAAAAAGGAAGAGAAGAAGACGCCCGTCGCACGATGGGCAAAACTCCCAAAATGATCGAATTTTTCACTCAGAAATTCGGTTATCCTTATCCTTTTCCCAAGTATGCCCAAGTTTGTGTGGATGATTTCATTTTTGGGGGAATGGAAAACACTTCTACTACCTTATTAACAGACAGATGTTTGTTAGATGAAAGGGCTTCTTTAGATAACCGAATTAGTGAAAGTTTAGTCGCCCACGAACTCGCCCATCAATGGTTTGGCGATTTAGTAGTAATCAAGCATTGGTCTCATGCTTGGATTAAAGAAGGAATGGCATCTTATTCCGAAGTAATTTGGACGGAAAACGAGTATGGTTTGGAAGATGCGGCATATTATCGATTGAATGAATCGCGCAATTACATTATTGAAGATAGCAGTCGTTATCGTCGTCCAATTGTAACTCACGTATATCGGGAACCGATCGAACTTTACGATCGGCACCTCTATGAAAAAGGTGCTTGCGTCTACCACATGATCCGCGCTGAGTTGGGCGATGAATTGTTTTATCGGGCAATTCATACTTTCGTCCGAGATAATGCCCATAAAACAGTGGAAACCATCGATTTGTTGAGGGCAATTGAAAAAGCCACCGGTCGCAATTTAACATTTTTATTCGACCAGTACGTTTATCGAGGTGGACATCCCGATTACAAGGTTGCTTATGCCTGGGATGGCGATAGCAAATTGGCGAAAGTAACGGTTACCCAAACTCAAGCCAAAGAGGGAAATAATGGCAGTAGCAGTGAATTGTTCGACCTGAAAATTCCCATCGGTTTTGGTTATATTCAGGACGAACGATTTAAAGAGTTTAAGACTTTTACTGTCAGAGTTAACGAACGGGAACAAAGTTTTTATTTCCCGTTACCAGAAAAACCCCTGTTTGTCAGTTTTGATGTTGGCAATCACTATCTCAAAACAGTTTCTCTGGAATATTCAGTGGCAGAACTGAAAGGACAACTGGAATTCGATCCCGATCCGATTTCTCGCATTTTTGCTGCCGAAGCTTTGGCGAAAAAAGGCGGTTTAGAAGCTGTCAAAGCGCTTTCTCAAGCATTGGAAAAAGACCAGTTTTGGGGCGTTCGCGCCGAAGTTGCCAAACAATTAGCGGAAGTTAAACTAGACCAAGCTGGTGAAGCTTTAATTAAAGGTTTGCAGGATGAAAATTCCCTAGTGCGTCGTGCGGTGGTGGAAGCTTTAGGGAAAGTAAAAACCCCGGAAAGTTACGACGCCGTGAAAAATGTGGTGGAAAAAGGTGACGCCAGTTACTACGTAGAAACATCTGCTACCCGTAGTATTGGGGGAATGGTAGCATCACCGATTTTGAAAGATAAAGAGGATGAGGTTATCAGCTTGCTGAGTAGTATTTTACGGGAAAAAGCAGGCTGGAATGAGGTGGTGCGAACGGGTGCGATCGCAGGTTTGAGCGAGTTAAAATCATCACCAGTAGCCCTCAATCTCATTTTAGAATACACTCGTCCCGGTATCCCCCAAGCTTTGCGGTTAGCTGCAATTCGTTCTCTCGGTGCAATTTCCACCGGACAAACACCAAACAATGTTGAGTGGATTTTGGAACAATTAGAAGAGTTATCGAAGGAAACTTTCTTCTTAACTCAAGTTGCAGTTGTCATCGCTTTGGGACAAATGGAAACTGCCAAAGCAATCCCCATACTGCAATCTTTAGCAAATCAAACACCAGATGGAAGAGTGCGCCGCATCGCTGAAGAAGCAGTGCAGAAAGTACAAACAAAAGTAGGTTCTCAAGAATCGGTAAAACAATTACGCGATGAATTAGAACAGTTGAAAAAGGAAAATCAACAACTTAGAAGTCGAGTAGAAAATTTGGAGGCAAAATCTAATTTGACAACAGTTTAAAACTCTATTCCTTACCCATCTGGGTAGAGGTAAAATATTGTAGGGGCGGGTTTAGATGATAATCTTTGATTACAATAAACAACCTCATGACAAAACCCGCCCTACTATGCAATACCGATGCAACTTCTTCTTACATTTTTAGGAGTTTTACCAATGTTTGCCAGTAAAAGCAATATTTATATTTCTCACGAAAATTATCTCAAAGGTGAGGAAATTAGCCCTGTTAGACATGAGTACGTGCGAGGTGAAGTTTTTGCAATGGCTGGCGGTACTCAAGCACATAACACAATTGCGCTGAATTTAGCTGCATTGCTGAGAAATCACGTTCGGGGAACGGGATGTCGAGCTTTTGTCGAAAATATGAAAGTCTTTATAGAAGCTGCGGATACCTATTACTATCCAGATGTAACGGTAACTTGTGATGAACGGGATAGAAATTTATCCGATTCTTTTATTTCCTATCCATCTTTGGTTGTAGAGGTTTTATCTGATAATACAGAAGCTTTCGATCGAGGAGATAAATTTGCTGATTATCAACAAATAGAAACTTTACAAGAGTATGTTTTGATTAATCAAAAACGGCAAAGAGTGGAGTGTTTTCGACGAAATGGTGAAAAGCGTTGGGAACTTTTCATTTTTGAAAAAGGGGAAGAAATTTATTTGGATAGCGTTAAATTTAATGTTGATATTTCTGCTTTGTATGAGGATGTGGAGGAATGGGGTTAAGGTAGTAGTGTGGACATTTTTGATAAATACGTATAAAATTGTCCTAATACCTAATAAAGCCACACTAGGTTATGAATATAGCTTTGACACCTAAACAAGAAGAGTTTATTAATAAACTGGTAGAAGAAGGTAAATACTTATCTGCCAGCGATGTGATTGATGAAGGACTGAGATTGCTGGAAGATCGTTATATTGTTTATCAAGCACGTCTGGCAGAACTGCAAAAGAAAATTGATGTTGGGATCGAACAATTGGAACGAGGAGAAAGAATTGATGGAGAAACCGCAATTCAGCAACTTCGGGAGAAAATTGTAGGTAAGTTAGGTCAACAATAAACTCTTACATTTTATCACCAGAGGCTCTGCAAGATTTGAATGAAATAGTGGCATATATTGAAGAGAAAAATCCACAAGCAGCAGTCCAATTTTTAGATAATTTTGCTCAGAGATGCCGCAATTTAGCTGCTTTTCCTAATATGGGGCGTAAATGGAATGCTTTGACTCCTCCTTTACGCAGTTTTCCAATAGTTGTTTATATTATACCCAACAGTGTAAAAAAGAATGATCGCATTCCAATCACTCCAAATTAATTACCCAACATTCTTCTATTTTACCTATTCAACCTCTGCGCTACGTAATGCCAAATCAAACCCACCACAATTAACATCAATCCTGTTAACCAAATTTGCCTCTCTACCCAAAAAGCTAAAAACAAACAAGCTAATAAACCCATCCATCCTAACCATTTCGGGTAAAGTCTTTCCTCTTTTGGCAATTTCAACGCTGCAAAATTAGTGATAGCATAATAAATCAAAACGGAAAAAGCACTAAACGACCAAGTTGTTTTTACATTACCAATTAACACTAATCCAGCAATAGCCACTCCTACTAAAATAACTGCCCAAAAAGGTGTATTACTTCCTCTATTTAATCTGGTAAAAATAATTGGTAAATCGCGTCTTCTTCCCATTGCCAATACTACGCGAGATAATCCTAAAATCAAATTTAGCAGTACTCCTAACATGGCAGTAATTGCGCCAATTGCTAAAATTTGCGGGCTACCAGGAATGGTAAAGCTACGCGCTGCTACTTCTAAAGGTGCGGCTTTTGTACCTGCGGCTTGACTTAATGCTGCTGCGCCGACTGTCCCTACACTAACAATTGCAACGGAAATATATAGCAGCATTGTTAATATCATAGTAATGATAATTGCTTTGGGAATTGTTTTTCTTGGTTCTCTGACTTCTTCCCCTAAAGTAGCAATTCTACCGTAGCCAGTGTAAGCGACAAACATTAAAGCACTGGCATGAAGTATGGATTGAATGACATTATTTGATTCGGTATTAGGTCTTTGGAAAAATGGGGTGAGATTACTCGATCCTGCTGACAATAAAATTGGTAATCCGGCGATGATAAAAAAACTGAGTGATAAGAGAGTGATCGATACAATAATGATATTGGCAAAGTTCGATCGCTTAATACCGCTGAGAACTATTAAGGTAAAAATAGTAACCGTCACCAACGCGATCGGCACTATCCAATTTTGAGCCGAAACACCAAAAGCATTCAGCAAATAGCCAGCAAAACCCAATGCAGCAGTAGCCGCAGAAGCCATTTTTGCTACCAGAAACATCCACCCGGCAGTAAATCCCAACCACGGATTTAGATATCGATACCCGTATTCATAAGTACCCCCACTCACCGCATGATTCGCAGCAAGTTGGGCGCTGTTTAATCCATTAAAAATAGCCACTAATGCGCCAATTGCTACCGCTAAAATCACTGCCGGGCCAGCAATTCCAGCAGCAATACCGATGCTAACAAATACCCCGGTGCCAATAATTGACCCCAAGCCCATCACGATCGCACCCAATACTCCTAATTCTCTAGTTAGTTGCGGGGATGAAGCCATAAGATTTTACATTTTCGATCGAGTTTTTTCCGAACAGCATGATAGATGGAAGTTCGTAGTGAGGACTTCAGTCCTCTTACCGCCAACCAATATTGTCACAACTATTAAAAACTACCAGAAAAGCAGTAAGTGATGCCATAATCTAGCATGATCCCCAAAAAGGTCTTACATGAAGAAAATCTTAGGTTTAGCTGCCTTAATTTCTTTCATCGCTGGCAGCGCTACTTCCTTAATAGGTTTCCGATTTTGGCTAAATAAGCCCGTTCAGGCGATTTCTCAACCTGTGGTTTCCCTCCCCAGTGAGAATTTAGAAAAGCCAAATCCGCTACCCGATTTAAAAACTAAAGAAGTGGTTGGGGAGCGGGAGACTTTGGGACGTTTTGAACGATTGATGCAGTATGCTACCGAGCAGAAATTGAGCGATCGCCCGATGGGAGAAATTATACAAGTTATCTCTAAACAATTCCTTGGCGCTCAGTATAAAGCAAATTTATTAGATCGGTCGCCAGAAGAAACATTATTTATATCTTTTGACAAATTTGACTGCGTACTGTTTGTAGAAACGGTGTTAGCGATCGCGCGCGGCGTCGCCATCCAAGATTACTCGTATCAAACTTTTACCGATCGCTTAACCGATCAACGTTACCGCGATGGACAATTGAACGGATATTGCAGCCGATTACATTATTTTTCGGAATGGATTACTGATAATCAAAAACGCAATACAGTAAACAATATCACCCAAACTATTAGTAGTGGAAGCCTGCTCAATAAAAAACTTAATTTTATTAGTAACAACAGGCGAAATTATCCACAACTTGTCAGCAACGATGCTAATTACCAGTGCATTGTTGAAATGGAAAATAAACTTGATGGATTAACTATTAATTATATTCCGAAAAACCAGATTCGCGGCATATATAACAAACTTCAGCCAGGGGACATTATAGGAGTAGCTACTAGCATCAAAGGTTTAGATGTCACTCACACTGGCTTTGTTTACAAAACCCAAAATGGCAATCTCGGTTTAATTCATGCCTCACCCAATGGAATAGTCAGGATTTCCCAAGATTTGCAAGTATATGTAGCAAACGTACCAAATTCAATTGGTATTACTGTTGCTCGACCAAAAGATCCACGATAAAAAGGATGAGGAGGTGGAGAAATGGGGGGATGGTGGAGAATTCAAAATTCAAAATTCAAAATTAAATTCTTCATCCTTCACCCTTCATCCTTTAATTGACGATTTCACTTCCAGAAGTTTTAGTTTGGATTAGCGGATTAGGAATGAATTCTGCTGGCAAAGAGGTAACCTCTCCCCACTTTTGGAGAAAACTACTTAGCAAACTTTCTTGCTGAAGGCGTAATTCATCTGTATTTTCTCCTACATTCATAATGGCAAACCAAACATTTCCTTGCTGCTGAGTAGGAAAAGTGCCTGCCAAAGAACTGACATTATTTAAAGTTCCCGATTTCACTATTACTAACGATGGCAAATTCCGTTTATCCAAAGTTCCTTCGTCTTTTCCAACAATAGCAAATACATCACCAATACTCATTTGATAAGCTGCGAGATAGCGTTCGATCGCTAAAAACATCGCCGTAGCAGCACGGGGGGAAATGCGATTATCTACGCTTAATCCAGAACCGTTTACTAGTTTAATTTCATTTTGCGGAACGCCAGCAGTTTGAGCGGCTTTTTGCGCTACTATCTTTGCACCACCAACTGAATTGGCAATCATATCAGCCATGTAATTATTGCTATACCGATTCATTCTTTTTAAGAGTTCGGCAAGGGGGAAAGAATTATGGCGTACTAAAGTTTTTACGTTACTAGGAATTACAGATATCGTTTTTACCTTACCGTCAATAGTTATTTGCGGTTTGGCTGTACTGGGAGGCAAAGTAAGATATTGTTTTTCTACTTGTTGAGGCCAATTTTTACTATCTAAAGCTTGTTTTAAGAAGTTACCCGAAACTTGCGGGCTAGTTTTAAAGTTCATGTAAAACTTACCAGCCACGAGCAGATTACCAGTTACTTTTTGAATTCCCATTTGGTTTAAAGTATTGCCTAAAGCAATTGCTTCTTCCCAAACAAATAAGGGGTCTTCTCCTCCTTGCACTATTAAATCACCTTTTAAAACTCCATTTTCAATAGATCCAGTTGCACCAATTGTCGTGACAAATCGATGTTCTGGGCCAAAAGTTTGTAAGGCTGCCAGACTAGTTGCTACTTTTGTTACGGAAGCAGCAGGTAGGGGAATCGTACCTCGGTAATTTGCTAAAAGTGTATTACCAGCTTGCATCCATACGCCTTGAGTTTGTGAGGAAAAACCCTTCTCGGTTAAATTTTTGATATATTGTTCAATTTCCCCATTAATTGTCGGTTCTGGGTTATTTGGATCGGCAATTCCTGGAATATTATTCACTTTTGTTAATTGAGCATTAGCAATCTTTTCTGTTTTCTTATCTGATGCTTCTAAAGCATCTGCTTGAGGATTTTCTGTTTTATCTGCGGGAGCTTGGGGAGTAGAACATCCACTAATCATTGCTAATGCGGCTATGTACAAGGCGGCGGTTAAACGAAGTTTCTTTTGCATAAAATAAAAACACTCGAAAGTGTCTGGCTATTTTAGATTCTAGATTTTATATTTGGGATTTGTGAGCTTTGGTGTTGATTAGTATTTAATCAAAGACTGAGCAATTAGCCAAACAGTTACAGTTAACTCATGACTAATAACAAATGACTAATGACTATATCAGGTTGTTTGCTCCCTAAATGGCCAAATTTATTACGAATAACGGGTGTAAATTATATATTAAATAAGTAAATTTGTCAAATTAACTGATATTGTTTGACAGGGTATGGGGATTTCTCGATCGACAAACTACCGATCTCTAGCAAATAAAGAATAGTTTGTGTAGTTCTGTATACTATAATTAAGACCAAATTAATAAATAAACAAAAAATGATATATCAGCAGGGGTAGATTTCCGCAGTAATACGAAGGAAGTCTTGTATGTCTAACTGATTAGCTTAGAGAGAGGCTCCTGTCGGTAAGGCGTTCTCAACAATAGTTTCAAATTATTAAGAGGCAAACAACAGCGTGAATCAGCATCCACTCGCTCGGTTAAAACGCTACGATCCAAATGCGATCGCACGTTACTACAGCAAACGTCCCTGGCTAGCCATCTGGCGTACTATCACCATCATTCGTTATTTTGCTGGATTTCTGTTGGGGTTGAAATGGGACGAATGGCAAAATCGGGTTGAGCAGAACAAATTTAAAAGAGCGGCGCAGCTACGAAAAATTCTCACCAAACTAGGCCCTACATATATTAAAGTCGGTCAAGCCTTATCGACGCGACCAGATTTGATCCGAAAAGACTTCTTAGACGAGTTGATCAAATTACAGGATCAACTGCCACCTTTTGATACTAGGATGGCCTTTAATATAATAGAGTCCGAGCTAGATAGGGCTGTAGATGAACTATATAGTCAAATTTCTCCCCAACCGATCGCGGCGGCTAGCTTAGGACAAGTTTATCGAGCCAGACTTTACACCGGGGAAGAAGTAGCGGTTAAGGTACAGCGACCGAACTTAATCCCCATCCTGACACTAGACTTATACTTAATTCGTTGGGCATCTGGTTGGCTAGCACCTTGGCTTCCCCTGAATTTGGGGCATGATTTGACCTTGATTGTCGATGAATTCGGCATTAAGTTATTTGAGGAAATTGATTACCTGAACGAAGGACGCAACGCCGAAAAATTTGCTGCCAACTTCCGAGATAATCCAGAGGTAAAAGTTCCGGCTATTTATTGGCGCTACAGCAGCAATCGCGTCCTTACCCTAGAGTGGATACACGGTATTAAGCTGACAGATACCGAACAAATTAAAAAAGCCGGACTCGATAGCGATGCTTTGATCCGAATCGGGGTAACTTCCGGATTGCAACAACTTTTAGAACATGGATTTTTCCATGCTGACCCTCACCCTGGTAATTTGTTTGGTCTACAACCGCAATGTCCGGTAGATGCGGAAAAGCAACCCACTAAATGGGTGCAGGGTGGTCAGATGGCTTATATTGATTTTGGCATGATGGATCAATTAGACCAGGGAACGAAAGAAACTCTGGTAGATGCAGTCGTCCATCTGATCAATAAGGATTATTTGGATTTAGCGGCGGATTTTGTCAAACTCGGTTTCTTGACGCCAGAAACGGATATTCGCCCGATCGTACCTGCTTTAGAAGCAGTGTTAGGGGATATAATTGGTAAAAACGTCAGGGATTTCAACTTCAAAACGATTACCGATCGCTTTTCGGAGTTGATGTTCGAGTATCCGTTCCGGGTACCTGCGAAGTTTGCGCTGATTATTCGTTCGTTGGTAACTCAGGAAGGTTTGGCTCTGAGTATCAATTCTAATTTTAAGATCGTGGAAGTGGCTTATCCTTATGTGGCGCGACGGCTACTGACGGGGGAAACACCGGAATTGCGGCGACGTTTGATCGAGGTGTTATTCAAAGATGGTAAGTTCCAATGGCAGCGTTTGGAAAATATGATCTCGATCGCGCGTACCGACAACAACTTCGATCTATTGCCAACAGCCCAACTCGGTCTGCAATACTTACTTTCCGATGAAGGTAAGTTTCTCCGTCGTCAGTTAGTGCTTGCGCTGACAGAAGATGAACGACTTCACACCGAAGAAGTCAGACGGTTGTGGAACTTGATTAAGGATGATATCAAGCCAGCACAAATATTTAATGCTGCTTTAGGCGCTTTAGCTGAATTATCCACCGAAGGAGCAGCCGCTATTTTACCTTCTATCGGTGTTTTGGCAGCTTTATCTGGCAAAAACTGATTGGGGAAGGATAAAGGATGAAGGATGAAGGATGAAGTATCGAGTAAAAAGAATTTAATTTTGAATTTTGAATTTTGAATTTTGAATTCTCCACCACCTCCCCATCCCC
>DATNQN010000145.1 GCA_036703985.1 Leptolyngbyaceae cyanobacterium | reverse complement strand
CGATTTTTAAGCTGAGTTAGCAATAGCCATAAACTCAAAACCTTATTTTATAGTGTAGGGTAGGTAATCATCTGTGCCTTTACTTAAAGAATAAAAGCTAGTCAGAGAGCAGCTTTGAGAGTTTCGGGAGATGTCTATTGGAGAAGATGATTTGGGTATATGCCTTTCGCGACCTAAACTTCAGCAGATTTTATATGAAGCTTTGCCAGAAGGAACTGTACAGACTGGCGTTGCGTTTGAGAAATTTGAGGAAACGGACAAAGGTATTACAGTCTTTTTCTCTGATGGCCGCATTGCTGAAGGTGACATCTTAGTAGGTGCTGATGGTCTTTATTCAAAAGTGCGGGCTAACTTAAGCGGTAAAGAACGTTTAGAAGAACCTGTTTATAGTGGAACTTGCTGCTGGAGAGGCTATTTTAATAGCTCCAATTTACCCTTAGATCCGCAATATAGTTGGGCAGAATTTTGGGGTGTAGGTACTCGTTTTGGCTACTTTGATGTCGGTGGGGGTCAGTTTTCTTTTTATGCTTTCAACAACACCCCAGCAGGCGGTAATGATGATGCACAGGGTAGTTCTTTGAATGCCTTACGCTCCCTGTTTAAAGGCTATGCTGAACCAGTACCAGCTATCATTGAAAGTCTTGATATCCACAAGATTTACCGGGATGATATTGTAGATCGGCCACCTCTCGGAACTCAATGGGGGCAAGGACAAGTTACTTTAATAGGTGATGCTTCCCACCCAGTTCAACCAAGTATCGGTCAAGGGGGATGTATGGCGGTGGAAGACTCTTTTGAATTAGCAAAGCTTTTATCTACAAGTACCGGAGATGGTGATACTATTCCATCCTTATTGCGGCAGTTTGAAGCCAGCCGAACTCGGAGAGTTACTCGCGTTTTCAATACTTCCAGACAAATTGGCCTATTAGCTCAGGCAAATACGACAATTGGCTGCTTTTTGCGAAATTCAATTTATAAACTTACTCCTACTTGGTTAGCAGATTTGCAGTTCAAATGGCTGTTTGATTATCAACCTGGTGTTACTGAATGTAAGGATGAATTGAATAATTCAATATTACCATAAATTAAGTATGATGAGTTTTATAACTTCCGATAAAAGTTGGTTCATCTGTTAATCAGTAACGCCCTTTATTTTGTCATACTTAAATTAAGCAATGGCACTTTTTTATAACAAGAACTGCTACTCATGCTAAAAATTTACCAAAATTACTAAAAAACCAACTTCTTTTTTTAAAGTTTTTATCTATTGCAGTTATCTGAAAAAACCTGTATTTTACCAAGGACTGCCAATCATAGTAAATCCTGACCAGAAGTAAGGATGGGATAAATCAAGGTTTTGTTCTATTTTAAAGCTTGTGGGAAGATTATCTTCAGGAGTATTTGAAGGCCATAAATTTTTATTTTGAATACCTACTTGTCCGCGTAACATTGCTAGTTGTGCTTGTCGCAATGCTTCGGCTTTGATAGGGACATTTTCCAAGCTTTTATAAAATTCACTCATTAATCCTAATGTACCGTCATCACTAACATACCATAGAGATGCTAAAGCTGATTTTACACCTGTTCTTACTGCCAGACCGGCAAATCCTAATTCGGCTTTTTCATCGCCTACAGCGGTACGACAGGCGCTTAAAACTAATAACTGAACTTGGGGTTGATTTAAGCGTAATTGCCGCAAATCATCAAGGGGTAATTGTTCATCCCATAACTGCATAAAAGAATTGTGGATATCATCTGCGATAAATTCGGCATGGGTGGCAAAGTGTACTATTTGATAGGGGTTATTTTGGCGTTGAATTTTGATATTTTCGCGGGTAAAAGCTTCATTTAAAAATACTTTTCCGCCTTGTTGTTGCGTGATTATAGCGAGTTCTTGCGGCACTGAAGGTAAGGGATTAAGATTTTTAAATTGTGAGGCTCCCATTGCTAAAACTGGCGAGTTTTGGATGCTTTGATAGCGGCTATCCATTAAGCTGACAGAAGGTATTAAGCCGATGCTGTATTTTTCAATTAAAAATTGCTTACCATCATGTAAAGCTGCTACCGGCAAGCTTCGCAAACCGCTATCCATGCTGAATAAAAGGTTGTTAATTTGTCGGTTTTGTAATTCTGTTTCTATGGGAGAAATTAATTCTTGATAAAGTTGCTGAGAAGTTGGTAAATAACTGTTGTTTCGTCTGATGGGGTTAGTGAGTAAGTGACGAAAGTTAGAAACTGTATTTAAAAAGTTTTCTTTATTTACACCTGGAATGGTTCGGCGCACCGGCTCGCCTTCTGGTGTAAATAATATTAGTTCTAATTCTTTGTCTAAAACTGTAACGTAAATAATACTGCTTCGGGTGCCGGTTGTGGCGGCTATTTTGCTAAGAATATTACGGATGTTGTCAGTTGTGACTGGTTGCGTTGCGATGTCTTTGCCAAAATAATTAGTGTATTCTTCTGTCCGATTTTTTTCTAGTTGTTCGATGATTTGGTTGGTGTTGGTAGTAATTTGATTGTTGTTTTGGCTAGTGTTTGCTAATCCATTTAAGAGATTATTTGCGGTGTTATTGTTGGTGTTTTCTGCTTTTGATGTAAAGACTTTTTCTGGTTTTAATTCTCCGTTTTGGGTGTCTGTTTGAAGAGTTGTGCTGTTTTGATTTCCGCGAGAAATTACGGTGCCGGTGGTAATACCTTTTTTGGAAGAAAGAGAAATTTGACCGGCTTCTCCAAGGTTAGCAAGGCTTTGAATATCACCTGTTTTAACTGCGCCTTCTCTGCTGGTAACGGTGATGTTTCCGCTGTTTTGCTCGCCTATAGAACTTATGTTGCCAGTAGTTACGTTTTGTTCGGCTTCTACTGCGATATTTCCGCTGTTTTGTTCGGTAGAAATTGAGGTAATGTTGTTGGTGGTAACTGTTCCTTGTTGACTGGTGACACTAATATCTCCTGAGTCGGTTTTGCCTGATGAAAGAATGTTTCCTGTGGTGGTGGTTCCTTGGGCTGCAACGTTGATATTTCCAGAATTTCCTTCGGTTGAAACTGAGGAAAGATTGCCAGTGGTTAGAGTGCCTTTTTTGCTGGTTAGGCTGATATTTCCGCTGGCGTTGATGCCTATGGTATTTATATCGCCAGTTTGGATATTTCCACCGGCATTAATAGTGGTGTTAGCAGAGTTTCCTTGTTGTGAAATTATGGAAATGTTGCCGATGTTGGTATTGTTGCCGGCATTAAGTATGACATTGCCACCGCTGCTATTGCTTAAAGTTAAAATGTTGCCGGTTTGAATGTTATTAAAGGCATTAACAAGTATATTTCCAGCGGTTGCTTGATTTGCATTGGAAGAAATGATATCAGTTTTAATATTGCCGCCGCTGTTAACGGTTACATTGCCAGAGTTTATATTTCCAGCAGTGCTGATGTTGCTGGCATTTATATCATTACCGGCAGTTACGGTTGTATTACCAGAAGTGCCATTATTTGAAGTTGAAGAAACATTGCCGGTGTTGGCATTGTTGCCGGCATTAACGGTGGTATTTCCGCTGTTGTTAGTCGCGTTGGAAGAAACATCACCGGCATTTATATCGTTACCGGCAGTTACAGTGGTATTACCAGAAGTGCCGTTATGTGCAGTTGAAGAAACATTGCCGGTGTTGGCATTGTTGCCGGCATTAACAGTAACATTTCCGCTGTTGTTACCCCCGTTGGAAGAAACGTCGCCGGTATTGATATCATTATCGGCATTTATTATGACATCGCCAGAGTTTCCATTGTTGGAATTAGAAGAAACTCTTGTAGTTCTAACATTTCTCGCGGAATCTATGATAATATTTCCTGAACCTTGAGAACCAGAAGATGTGATATTGGTGGTGGTAATGTTGCCAGAAGTTGTGAAGGTATTAAGGATTATATTTCCAGCGGTTCCATTGGAGGCGAGGGTTTCTATTGCTGAGGTGGTGATGGCACTATTGTTACTGATAATTGATACGTTGCCGCTTTGAATTGGCCCCTCTGTGCGGATATTATTGGTGTTAATATTGCCGGTGCTTTGTAAGGTTACATCTCCGCCGATGCCCTTGTAAGAATATGAGAGGATATCTTGAGCTGCATTGATAGTCCCACCACTGTTAATAGTGACATTTCCTCCATGTAAATAACCGAACGAGGAAAGACTGCCTGTGTTGATATTTCCAGCCGGTGCTTTTAGTGTGACATTCCCTGCATTTCCGAGGTAAGAATTAGATACTAAAGCTGGTGGTTCTTGGTTTATAGCTAGGATATTTGTATTAATATTGCCGGTGTCGCTCGTGAGGCTAATAGATCCCGACTTCATATTCTCGCTATAAGAATTAGTATCTATCCAACTTACTTGAATATCACCACCAGCATGAAAAGTAACATTTCCTGTATTTCTTAAGTAAATCGAAGACGTTAACCCATAACCAGAGGCATCAATTTTATCGCTGGCAGTAATGTTTATATCTCCCCCTGCGCTGGAGATTAAAAATATATCTGATTCTATTCCTACTTGTTCTGCTGAGATAGTTCTTGAAATATTAATGCTTCCATCTGTGCTGGTGATAGAAATATTTCCGTTATTGATGTGACTACTAATACCACTAAAAAATGTACCAATTGTTTCTGTGATATTAATATCACCAGCCGCTTTTAAAGAAATATCTCCGTTTGCAAGGCTTGAAATTCCTTCTAAAGAATTAGACGCACCTCCTATAGTAATTCCTTGGGTGGGAGAATTTAAAAATACTTCACCATAATCAATTTTTGCTTCTAAGTTATTAATGTTAATTTGCAATGGAGATGTCGCGCTACCAATTCCTCCTGCATTCCGAGTTTCAAAAGTAGCTGTATTGGCATTGATTAAGGAATTGCTATCAGTTTGCAAAATATTTCCGCCATTTGCATTTATGCTGACTTTCCCAGTGGTATTTAAGTTGTTAAGGGTGATATTTCCTATCTCTCCCAAGCCTCCGAGTTGGAGGTTAATATTACCACTACCAGCATTTAATGATGTGCCGGCCGCCATTGTGATATTTCCGGGGCCGGTTTCTCTTTTTGTCGCATCAAGAGCGTCATTATTGGCCTGTAAACTGATGTTTCCGTTACCCGCAGATGTGTCAATATTGGCATTGATATTAATGCTTCGACCGGCTCGTAATTCTAAGCTAGAAATGGTAGAACTAAGAATAGGTTCGCTGACGGTAATATCATTATGAGCGTTTAATGTCACTTGGCCGTTAGCATTATTAATGGTGCTGGTATCGGACGTAATATTTGCATTAGGAGGGTTAAGAAATGGGTTATCAATTCCACCATTTATAAAATTAATATTTTGGTAAATATTTCCTAATAAAATACTTCCTGCATTAGCATTTATAATCAATTTGCCGTGTTGTCCGCTGGGAGAATAAGTATCAATGAACCCACTGCTTGTATCAATATTACCGTTAATGCTGGTGAGGGTAACATTTCCGCTGCTAGTTTCAGCGTAAGTAATGATATTTCCTGTATTGAGGCTATTTTGAGCAGTAATACTGATGTTTCCACCCGCACCATTGCCTGACAAAGAATTAATACTAATATTTGTTGTATCTATGCTACCTTGATAACTGGTAATATTGATATCGCCTCCTTGCAATCCACCGTTAGATTCATAATAGCTATCGCTTATAATGTCACCAAAAACGTTGATATTAATGCTTCCTCCCTGGTTTTCCGATGAAGAAGATTTGATATTTGTATTATTAATTGTGCCCTTCTTGCTTGTTAAATTTATATTTCCGCCGTTGCCAAATATAGAATCAGCCTCTAAAAAGTCTGTATTGATATTTGTATTAGCTGTTAAATCTATACTTCCACCATCACCGTTAAAGGAGTCAGACGAGACTCTATTACTATTTATATCACCAGCAACGTCAATGACAATTGCGCCGCTATCTCCTTCGTAGGCGCTCGTTGTTATAAAGTCCGTTGTGAAACTACCATTGCTACTGATAACAGTGATATTTCCCCCTGCTGAACCTTCAGTCGAATATGAATTAATGGAAGCTGCATTAATATTTCCCTCTGCATTAATATTAATTTCTCCGCCATTTCCCAAAATAGAAGAAGCCTTTATTTCCCCTGTCTGAAGTTCTCCACCGGCATTGAGCTCAATTCTACCCCCGGCACCGGCACCATCAGAATAGCTTTTAATATCGCCAGTGGTAATATCACCCATACCATTTCTTGCATTTAAATTAATTGCTCCTCCATTATTCGCTGAACTTGTGTCAATATTTCCGGCTGTTATTGAAGCTGCATTAATGGAGATATTTCTGCCTTCGGCGCGGATAGTATCAGTAGAATTCATTGTGAAACTTCCTACCCCATTACTATCTGCATCTGCGGTAAAAGTCACTGTGCCGGTTCCCGGTGCAAAGGTTAATTTTCCATCCGTTAAGGGTTCAATTGTGATGTCGTTGGTAGCTTCTAATTTGATATTTGCTGTTCCGCTTAAACTTTCTAAAGCGTTTTGTGAAATGGTATAAGTGCCGGTGCCTTCACTAAATAGTATTTCTCCGTTTGCTATTTCGCTATCTTCTGGGGCGCCACTTCCGGGGACAACTACTATATTTTCTGGGTCTAATAATAGCGTTCCTGTGTTGCCATTTTGTGCAGATAAATCGACGTTACCCCGAAAGATGAGGTTTTGTTTTCCAGAGATTTCTACAAACCCACCGGCTGTATTTCCCCGCGCATTAATATTGCCGTAAAATTGAGTTTTATTATCTGCCCAAACTATAATTTTTCCACCATTTCCTATTGACAAACTATCGGCATTTATGGTAGTATCTTTGCTCACAAATGTGTTAAAAGCGTTGGGAACTGTCCCTAGTCCGCGATAGTCTCCGCCGATTAAAATTGTACCGCTACCATGATTTCCCGATGCTTTTACTTGAGCGTCAATCACTGCTACATTTGTCCCTAAAATATTAACAGTTCCTCCCTGATTTTTTGATGAAGCATCTATATTTCCTGATGCTATTGTTGTCGGCTGGGTGGTTGGAATTTTGAGGTTATTACTTAAAATTACTTCGCCTTTTTCGTTGACGGTTAAACTGTTTGCTTGTTCACCAAAATTCGCGCCGGTGAGTAGTTGGGGTAATGTTAAAGGGTTAATTCCTGTATTGTCTGTTGTGGGTGTTATTTCTAAGCTTAATAAATGGCCGATTTGGGAAATTTTAACAGAATTATTACCCGGAATGGATGAAATGGTAATATTTCCACCAGGGGAAGAAAGAGTGCCGGTGTTGATTACGTTTCCGCCTATTAAGGTTAAGTTATTGCCAGGATTTAAATTTAAGTTGCCGGTGTTGACAATTGATCCTGGTTGTGAAACTGCAAAATTAAATCCGCTTGGTGCTCCTATTAAAGACGTATAATTATTGTTGCCAAAAGCGTTGAAAAATCCGTTATTAAAATTAATGCCGGTGGCGGTGGTAACTGTGAAGGATGACGGCACGTTTAAACTCGCATTTTGTCCGAACATGATGCCAGCAGGATTCATTAGAAATAAGTTAGAGTTCCCGCCTGTAATTTGTATTAAACCGTTGATATAAGAAGGATTTCCGCCGTTGATTCTACCTAAAATATTGATAATATTAGGATTTGAAGTGAAGTTCGCTATTTGATTTTCAGATAAATTAAATTCCGTAAAACTGTGGAATAAATTAGCGCCGTCTCCAGAAAGGGTGCCGCCGGTGATGTTTATTTGGTTATTGTGAGGAGTAACGAGGGTGCCGGTGCCGTCAAGGGAGGGGACAATAGGTTGAGCAAAAGAGGAGGAAATGAAGATGCCGGTGGTAGCAAAAAGAGTGCTGGTGAGTTTTACTGTAGAAAATAGGTTTTTTACACTGTTCATTTTTTAAGCACCAGTTTATAGAAAAACAATCGACCAGTAACAGCATTTTTAAACATTTTTTTTACATATTGTCACATTAGCCCCCTAGCTGTCATCCCCATTAATAAAACTTCTTCCCAAAATCGCACTTGTTTATTTCTAAAAAAACCATTTTATAAAAAAATGATTGTTTTGGTATATGTTTATCTGAAAAAAAACCTATACTTACCAAGGATTGTTAATTATAAAAGCATGGTAAAAATAAGGATGTCATAAATCAAGGTTTTTTTGTTTGGCTAACTCCGTCAGTAATGCTATCCCACCGGCTTCTGTCGAGGGGCCAATAAATTTAGAATGACCGGCTTCTATAGAGACGTCAGTGGATTTTTAGACATTGATGGATCTGCGATCTTCGGGTGGATCCCGTAAGACAAATGGATGTTTGGAGATCGGTGGATATTTCGGGGCTGATAGATATAGCGGTTTTCACTCAGGTAAGCTACAGTAACAGTGTCCTATAAATATTGATCCTGCCTTTCCCTATCGTTTATCACCGCTCAACTTAATTTTTAACTACTCGTTTCCTTGAAATACGCTGTCTTCTTCTTCATTCTCACAACTGCGGCTTTGTACTACATAACTACAAGCGGTAATTTATTGTCTTGGTTACTAATTTACCCCACAATAAATTGCATGATTCTTTGTGTCGCCTATTCTCTTAACAGGCCGTCAATGTTAATGGGCAAAACAAAAAACGGTCAAATCAATCTGATTTTACTTTTCATAAACTTACCTTGGCTTTTACTTACATGGGCTATTTGGCTTCTTGAAGTAACAGTTTCCAAGGAAGATAAAATGAATAGAATTGGTCAAACCAACATTTACTTAGGTCGTTATCCTCTTTTTACTAAAATTGATAGTTTTGATCTTATCATTGATTTAACATCTGAGTTTCCTCCATGCAAAGCTAGGGCAAAAAAATATATATGCCTTCCAAATCTTGATGGAGTTAAACTCAGAAATACTACTGGGCTTCCCTCTTTATCAATTAAGCAGAAAATTTTAATTCATTGTGCCCAGGGTCATGGTCGTTCTGCTACATACGCTTCTTTATTGATATGTCAGCTTTTCCCCACAATGTCATCTCAAGAAGCCCTATCTCTCATTCTGAAAAATCGTCCTGAAGCTATACCTTCAAAATCACAGTTATCCCAAATCCAAAGCTAACCGCTTTGGTGCAATGTATGGCTAAAATTCATTGAAAATCTACAGCGTTAGTGCAAAGTCTTAGGCTGTTTCGGAATACGAAAAGAGATACATAAAAGCAATTTTTCATGTAGTCTATAAAAATTGATATGTTCCGCAGAAATCTGCCTTTGATAGTCTTTTTTGGAAATGCCTATTGTTTTACTGTATTTTGTAAAGCTTAATTTTGAATGGGGTATTATAGTAACGAGATATTACCTGTTTGTGTCTGATACTAGTTTAGTTTAAAGTAATTATAAAGCTCAAATTCATTATGAAACGAAGAAGTTTCTGCCAGTATGTTGGGATGGGAGCAGTATGTTTTGCCGGGATTGTGGGCAGAGATGTGACCTTTGCCATGAGCGCTGCATCTTCCCAAGCCAAGTTAAGCCATAAATGGGTGCTTTTGTACTGGATGCCGTATGACAATGACCTTGTACGGTGTGGTGAGCCAATCATTGAAATGTTAACCAGAGGGTCACAAAACTCTGAAATAGCTGTAGTTGTTCAATCAGACTACTGGGGTGATAGCAAAATGCGTCGTCGCCAGATTATTAATGGCACTATTACAGAACTTGATGTACTAGGAGAAGATAGTAGCGATGTTTATGCTTTTGCAGCCTACCTTGATTGGGCAAATCAAACTTTTGAAGCAGAGCATTGGGCAGTAATTGTTGTAGGTCACGGTGGCAAAATTAACGAAGTTAGTCCTGATGATCACTCAATAAATCTTTCAACTCCAACTTGGATGAAAGTAGACCAGTTTGCAGATGCAATTAACACGTTCAACCAGTCTGTCAATCAGCGAGTCGAACTGCTATTCTTTCAAAACTGCAACAAAGCCACCCTAGAAGTTGTGTACGAAACCAGAAACTGCGCTAAGTACACTCTTGCCTCTCAGCTTACTCTTGGCGCTCCTAATTACTACTATGAGGAGTTTCTGCATCGTCTTAAATTGTTAAATGATGGCAGTGAAGCAGCCAAAGCCATCATGGATTCTGAAAGGATTGATATGTTTCATACACTGACTTTAGTGGATAATCAAGCGCTCGAAGGCATTCCAGAAAAGCTCTCAAAATTGCTTAAACCAATTCTTAGCCATCGTTTACCAGCAATTAGCAAATCAAATTTTCTAACTTATCACTATTTTGGTGAGCAACATTGTGATCTACTTGTTTTACTTGATTATCTTTGCAAGGTTAGTAATCAGGAAAATGAGTTTTCTGAGTTTGCTAATTTCCTAAGTTCATCAGTTATTAATTTTTATAAAACAGGAGGAAAACTTTATAGATTTCGTCCCCATAATAACGCCGATTCAGAGAAATTATGTGGTTTAAGTTTATATTTTCCAGAAACTAAACGAGATATTTCTCGCTATAGTAGCCTCGCCTTATATCAAAAAGTTGATTTAGTAAGTTTATACAAAGAAATAATTACTGGGTAAACGCACAACAATTCTTCTCCAAAAGTTTATGCCCACCTCTTACAAAAACGGTTATAACGGTTTTCAATCCGATAAGGTAAGTGATCAAAGAAACCTGGGTACTTATGTCGGCTTTTATAAAGAAACCACTGAATTTTCAGAGATTCAAGGATATAAGAGGCTCAGTCGATAGAATGGGATAAGCGAGTGTGGGGAGACTAGTGGATCTTCAGAGGCCTGTAGAATTCCAGGGGCCGGTGGATACGGAGATGCAGGAGAATTTGGGGAGGCGGGCGAATGTAGAACCGACCAGTGAAACCATCACTCAATTAGAATAAGCGTAGTAATTTTTTGTAAATATTTTTTTCGCTAGAATCAAAAATCAACGTTAATTCAAACCATAAGGTTTAACATGGCAACTTATCTAGTCACGGGTGCTAATCGCGGAATTGGTTACGAATACTGTCGTCAATTACAATCAAGAGGCGATTGCGTGATTGCCGTTTGCCGTAATGCTTCTGAAGAATTAAAACAGTTAGGGGTGCAAGTGGAGGAAAGAGTTGATATCACCTCGAATGCTTCTGTTGCTTCTTTGCGAAGTCGTTTGAGTAATACTGTGATCGATATTGTGATTAACAATGCTGGGATTATCAAGAAAGTCACGCTGGAAAACTTGGATTTTGAGAGCATTCGGGAGCAATTTGAGGTGAATGCTTTAGGAGCATTAAGGGTGACTCATACGCTATTGCCATTGCTCAAAACGGGTTCTAAAGTCGTGTTGATGACAAGTCGGATGGGTTCAATTGCAGATAATACTTCTGGTAGTTCTTATGGTTATCGGATGTCGAAAGTAGCGTTGTCAATGGCAGGTAAATCTTTGTCCATCGACCTCAAACCGCTTGGAATTGCAGTGGCGATACTACATCCAGGTTTAGTACAAACTCGCATGACAAATTTTACTGCTGGTGGCATTACGCCGGAAGAATCTGTGAAGGGATTATTGGCTCGGATTGATGAATTGACGCTGGAGAATACGGGTACTTTTTGGCACGCTAATGGAGAAGTGCTGCCGTGGTAGGTGCGTGATAGCTATTTGACGGTTCATTTACTCTATATGAGAAATAGGGACATTGAGGTTGTTATTGTCTACTGGTAAGGGTGTAATCTGTTTATTCTTTCTGCCATACTGATGCAATAAGCTTCAATACTGGTTAAGTCTTGCTACAATTGAGTCAAGATATTGTTACAATTTCAGGTATCTTAAAGCTGACTCTTTCCTGGTTTTGGTACTCCTGCATTCTATGTCTAATGTTGCTTCTGACCGTCTTAAACAAAATGCTAAAAGAATTATGCAAATGTGGGAGAAGCGGGCACGTGATGAAGTCAGTGCATCAATACATCAGGACTCTCTTGTCTTGCAAGATTCGCTACCTCTGTACTTAAACCAACTGGTAGATGACCTCTCAAACACGATTGACAGGACATCTGCCCAAATCGCAAGTGACGATGTAGAAAGTACGCGGATTGGCAAAAAGCATGGGTATGAACGGGCGGGATATGCTGACTACTCTATGAGTCAACTGATTTTTGAGTATCACATCCTCCGTCAAGTAATCTTTCAAGTTTTAGAGGAAGAAGCACCTTTAGAAGTGCGAGATCGAGACATTATAATCGGCTCCATTGAGCAAGCCGTCAATGACTCTGCCACTCAATTCTCCGAAACGCTGCGAGATATCCAAGAACTATTTATGGTAACGCTAACTCACGACCTCAGAAGTCCCATCAATGTCGTAAAAATGGGAACTCAACTGACTCTGCGGCGGCTTGAAGCAGGAGATACCCACGCTGCTGTGGCAACGAGGATGCTCAGTGCAATTGATCGACTGGATTCGATGATTCAAAATCTGCTCGATGCGAGTCGGCTGCGTACAGGGCAGAGCTTAAAGCTTAAACTTGAAGAATGCGATTTAGATTTGCTAGTCCAGGATTTAATGGAGGACCTGAGCTTCGCTTATGGAGGACGGTTTGTTGTGGTTTCTAATTCTGGCATCAGGACTTATTGCAGCCATAAAGAAATGCGGAGAGTGATTGAAAACTTAGTAGTTAACGCTGTAAAATATGGTGCGCCTGACACGTTGATTACAATCACTCTCCAGCAAACGGAGACGCAAATTAGCCTTACTGTTCATAATGAAGGCAATCCAATTGCCCTAGACGCTCAATCAATCCTATTTCAACAATTTCGTCGAACCACCTCTGCCGAGGATCAAACGGGATGGGGATTAGGATTATTTTTAGCAAAGAGTATTATTGAAGCGCATCAAGGGACGATTGAAGTTGAAAGTGAGGAGGGCAAGGGGACAAGCTTTATTATTAAGTTGCCTAAAATTCCCAGTTAGTTGGCCCAGTTGTTTGTAAAGGGCTAAAGTGCGATCTCCTGTAAATATAGCAATGGACATATCTTCATAGATATTTTATTTGGGTTTAAAGGGAACAGGGAATAGAAAAATAAATGTCCTAACAGCCAAGGCGACTGCTATATATGGCAACTCTATTTGAGTTGTGAGTCAGTGCAATAAATCCCCGGCTTCTCTTCTGAAGTCGAGGATATTACCATCTGAGGAGGTAATCGCAAGAGGCTTAAACAGTGCGGAGCCGTTTTCGAGCGCGAGTCCTTGCTTTTGGGGACTTTTGGGGGCGGCTGGGTGTTGATGGTGTGTGGGATTTTGTCCAATTACTGCGACGTTGCTTAGATCGTTTAGGCTTCGGTTCCTCTTGCCCAGACTGAGATGAGACAGTTGGCTCGTACCCCGGAATCACTTCTTTTGTCAGGGTTTGATTGAGTAACCGTTCGATGTCCTCTAAGTAAGGATATTCATCTCTACAGACTAGGGAAACCGCTCTTCCTTCGTTTCCAGCACGACCTGTGCGACCAATGCGGTGCACATAGTCTTCTGGTACATTCGGCAGTTCAAAGTTTACAACATGGGGAAGCTGGTCGATATCTAGTCCCCGTGATGCTACGTCGGTCGCCACTAATACCCGCACTTTCCCTTGCTTAAAATCTTGCAGCGCACGGGTGCGGGCGGCCTGAGTTTTGTTGCCATGAATTGCGGTGCTTTTGATGCCATCTTTAGCAAGCAGTTCGGCTAAACGGCTGGCTCCGTGTTTCGTGCGGGTGAAGACTAGTACCTGTTTCCAATTGTGGAACCTAATAATATACGAAAGGAGTTCTCGCTTGCGATCTCGATCAACAGGATGAACCACTTGTTCCACCTGTTCGGCGGCGGTATTGCGGGGAGCTACTTCGATCTGGGTGGGAGATTTTAGTAGAGTGTTAGCAAGCTGCTGGATTGCTTTAGAGAATGTTGCAGAAAACATCAGCGTTTGCCTCTGTGCGGGCAGTTTCGCCAAAATTTTGCGGATGTCGTTAATGAAGCCCATATCTAACATCCGATCACATTCATCCAGTACCAGTATCTCTATCTGGGAAAGGTCTATAGTCTTTTTGGCAACGTGGTCGAGCAACCGACCGGGTGTAGCCACTAAAATATCAATTCCCCGACGCATGATTTGAATTTGTTGGCCAATTCCGACGCCGCCATAGACCGCTGCTGATCGCAAGGACAGGTATTTACCATAGGTTTTGACGCTATCGTTGACTTGATCTGCCAATTCGCGCGTGGGGGTGAGGATGAGGGCGCGAGGCTTGCGATGGCCGTTATTTTGGTTGGTGGTGCCCAGGAGTTGCAGTAAAGGCAGGGTAAAACCAGCCGTCTTGCCCGTTCCAGTTTGGGCGCTGGCGAAAACGTCTTGCTTTTTCAGAATGGCGGGAATTGCTTGCTGCTGAATGGGCGTTGCTTCAGTGTAGCCAGAGTCGGCAACAGCACGAAGTAGGTTGGCCGAAAGACCGAGGTTACGAAATATCATAGATACGATTGTTCCTAATCATGCCCCTATCCCAAATTAAATACCTGGGGCCAGTCTAAGAGCAGGAAATTTATGTTTCAATTGGATAGCTTGAATTAGCTTTTTTTCAATATGCTAGTTACAGACCGGAAGTTACTCGCAAATATTTATTATAACAAAAATTATGTATAGCTTTTTATTTAGAGTGCAAGGAAAGGGCTATCCTCAATCCTAAAGATTAGGATGCAGACATCTGCTATTATTGCCATTTCCTTGGAATTATCTGGTACATTTTCAATACTATGAGCATATTAGAATATTAGGTAATTATAATATATTAATTCTATCTCAATTCGCTTTTTGAAATTAATTTAATAGAAATTTTTTGTTTTTACGAAGAGACAACTGTTCTCAAAGCTTTCTAAGGCAAGACTTTCAGCCTTTATCATCCAAAAAAAATTCCTCCTTTACCCATGCCTGATAAATCTAATTATTTGATGAATAGTCTCACTTGATTAGTTTTAGTTGACAAAAATGCTTGTCACGTCGGCTGTGAATAACCACCTATCTTTTTTACTTTAAATAGCTCAACGTCTTACCCAGCAAACCTTTCAAGACGCTTGTCACGCCTTTATAATTGAAGTGTTAGTAATTGACGGCAATTTAATCGTGTTACTAAATGTGTCTGATAAAATTGAAGTAACGTTTTTAATTGAGCGGTCTTGTTTACAATTAAAAACCTTCTTTTTTACCACACTCGGCTCTCAAGGTACAACCCATAAGGCTTTTAGGCTTCTTGTCACCCCATTAAGCCAGGAGCTTATTGAAGAACTTCTCAATGCTGTTGGCAATAAGCGCCGATTTTACCCTTCAGGGATTAAAGGCTATAACCCTCATACAGCAACTTTTATAGCTTCTTTGTCACCCCCTGAACCCTTATAGACCAGCGGCTATAGCGGCTTGGTCACCTCCTGAACTATTTATGACCACCTGCTTAGAAGATTGTCCTGATTCCAAGCAGGATGGATGACTTAACCCCAAACTGGCAGGGAGATGAAAAACTCTGCACCTTGTCCCCAGTCCGACTGGACTTCTAACTGACCCTCATGTTTTTCCACCACAATTTGGCGCGCGAGCGCTAAACCTAAACCCGTTCCTTTGCCAACTTCTTTAGTTGTAAACAAGTGATCAAAAATTTTAGATTTGACTTCCTTATTCATGCCTTTCCCATTGTCACGAATACGAATTTCCACCGCCTTTTGTTCGGATGATAATGCAGTTTGAATTGTGATTTGTTGAGGATGATTTTCTAACGCTTTAAAATTTGTTTGCTGTGCCATTTCATCGAACATATCAATCGCATTAGCCAAAATGTTCATAAATACCTGGTTCAGCTGACCGGGGAAACACTCAATTTCAGGGATGTCACCATAGTTTCGGATTAGTTGAATGGCAGGCCGATTTTCATTGGCTTTGAGCCGATATTTGAGAATCAACAAGGTACTATCTAACCCGTCATGTAGGTTAGCTTTAACTTTGTGTTCCTTATCAGCCCGAGAAAAGGTACGCAGACTGGTGCTGATGCCTTTGATGCGATCAGTCGCCCCTTGCATTGAGCCAATTAACTTAGGTAAATCCTCCAATAGAAACTCCAGGTCAATTTCTTCAGCCAATTCAGCTACCAAACCCGTAGGCGGCTGGTGCTGCTGATAGGTATGTAAATACTCACACAGGTATTTAACGTAATCTTTGGCATTGTTAATACTGCCGTTAAGGAAGCCGACGGGGTTATTAATTTCATGAGCCACCCCTGCCACCAAGTTACCCAAAGTCGCCATTTTTTCGCTTTGCACAATCTGAAGCTGAGATTCTTCAAGCTGTTGAGCGTAGTCTTGGGCTTGCCGATAGAGCCGAGCATTCTCCAGTGAAATGGCAGCTTGGGCACAGAGCAAATTTAGCACCTCAACGCGATCACGCGTAAACGCTCCGGTTGCCAAGTTATTTTCCAGATAGACGATGCCTAGCAACTTGCCTTGTTGGAGAATCGGGCTGCACAGCAAACTCTTGGGCTGTTGATTTTGGATATAGGCATCGCTGATCAAGAGTGCCTCTTGCATGGCATTGCTAATTACAGCAGGCTGCAAGCTGCGTTTGACTTTTGTTACCAGACTAATCGGCACGATACCACTTTCAATAAGGGACTGCGACGGATGCAAAATCTGCGTTTCAATTTGGCGCGATTCAGTCAGTTTTGCCCTAGCCTGAACCGTGAAAGTTTGCTCCTCACGCAACATTAAAGCGCACTGCGTCGCCCCTGAAGTTTGCATTACCGTCAGTAACAGAGTTCCAATTAAGTGTTCAAGCTCTATTTCTCCAGAAAGCGTTTGGGACGCTTTGAGGATGGCAACCAGATCTAATGTATCAGACAGACTGGTGGAGGAAGCACTCGTCGCGGTGACCGTTCCAGTGGCAAATAAGGTTTCGTCAATAGAGAGTGATGTCTGGGCTTGTTGCAGAATAGGAGCCAGCAGTTGAGGATAGTGAGTTTCCAACTCGGCGAGTTTAGCTTTCGCTCCCCAGCGAGCATAGCCATAGTAGGCTTCAATCAGGTAAGCTTGAGCGATCCGGTCTTTGTTCCAATTCAGATAGAATTTTGCTGCCAGTTCATTAGCAAGGGCGGCTTCCTGAGAGTAGCCATTATTTTTAGCACCCGATATTGCCAAGTCATAAAGTTCTAAAGCTTCAGTTTTGCAATTAAGAACACGATGTTTTTCAGCTTCAACCAGATGGTATTTATGCAAGTAATTCATCGGGCCATACTCCGCCCACTCTTTGAGCTTGGCTTGATTTTCTTCCATTCGCTGCCATCGTGGATCCGACTGCGGCATCGATTGCTCAACCGTCGCCAGCACCGTCAGCGAATCATAAAAATAGAATACCGGCTCCACCACACTTCCCATCCCGCCAGCTAGATACTGTCGGGTTTGAGCCGCATCATGTTCAGCTTGAGCAAAATCTTCCAGCCAGTAATTCAACGTAAATCGATACAAATAAAAGAAAGATAAGCGGTAAAAATCAACTTTAGCCTCAGCCAAAACTTTCTGTTCATAGGCATCGTGGCGTAACGGAATCTCCTCCTCAGACTGACCCAACAGAATTTGCGCCGCTTGCCAATAAGCCAACACACAGTTAGCCGCCGTTACTTGGTTGAGGTCGCACAATTGGTTGTAATAAGCGCGAATTTGGGGTTCGAGTTCCGTCAGGGGTTGACCGCACCAATAGGCATTAAAACAGTACAACTGGGCATCGTACCCCATAAATTCTAAATTCCCCGTTTCCAATCCCGCTTGATAACCATCAAGAAGAATCGGTAGCGAGTCTTGCAGCGGCGTTGTCCAATGACCCACATAGGCCCCAATCAACAAAGCCGTTGCCGGTCGAATATTTTTGGCATCCGGCTCCGAAGCGAGTTGGTATCCTAACTGTCCAAACTGAGGCACCTTACTCATGTCTGACCACAGCGTTCTCAGCTGGAAGGCATAACCCGCATAGCAATACGCCGAAACCGGACTATTGCCAAATTGAATCGATAACCTAACCTGAAGTGCCACAACCAGAAAATACAGCTTGGTACCGGACATATAACAGACCGGGGTTAGCCGTGCCGCATTTTGCATAATCGCCAGCTGTTGGGGGTCGCTCATCGGCGGCAGGTGTATGAATGACTCAATGGCGCGACCCTCAATTAAGGCATCGATTTCCTCCTTCAACAGGCGAATATCCTCTAAGGTAGGTTCATCGGGTAGGTTCACCCCCAACATCCGAAACACCGATTGACCGATGGCAATTGCCTCGACAAATTGATTGCGAGCCACTAACGCCTGAATTCTAACTTGATAAACGGGGACCTGTTCTAACGGCGTTTTCGTGTGCGTTATCACCGCTTCAATCCACTGCTCCATCTGCTCAAAAGCCCCCGCTAAAAAAGCCACCTCCGCTGCTAAATCATGCAGGGCTAGGGTTATCTCGTACTGCCGTTGCCAAGCGTCTGTACCCAGCATTTGTAGCCCAACGGTGGCATACTCGCGAGCGGCTTGGTAGGCGGTTGCCAGTCTGGCTTTGCGACAAGCGATGAGGTTGAGTTGGGCCAGTTCATCTCTTTCGGGTTGAGTGTCCAGCAGGGTGGTGCCATAGTTCAACTGATTGATGATTTCAAAAATCCGTTCTTCTCGAGCGGCGGGGGAAACTTGTTGCAGCAGCAGTTGTCCAATCTGGTAATGGGTCGTCTGCTTTTGCTCGTTCGGGATCAGGGAATAGGCGGCTTGCTGAACGCGGTCGTGGAGAAAGCGATAGGAACAGTTAAATGTTGCTGAAGCGTTAACTTCTGCGACCTTCAGCTCGGAGGGTTGATAAAATTTATAAACTTCGGTGATCGGTAAAATTACGCCTTCTTGCAGTGCTTTCCAGAGGTCAATGGCGGTCTCTTCGGGCGAGCGCTGATTGACAATTGCCAAGGTCGCTAAATCGAACTGAGCACCAATGCAAGCGGCTTGTTTCAAAGCTGTTTGGGTAGCTGGTGGCAATTTTTGTAACTGAAGCGCCATGAACTCGACGACATCATCGGTGAGGGTGAGTAACTTGACGGTTGTTAGGTCACACTGCCAATGTCCGGTGTGGGAGTCGAAGCAAATATAGCCGTCCTCATGGAGGGCTTTGAGGAATTGGGTCAGGAAGAAAGGATTGCCTTTGGTTTTTTGATAGAGTAACTCAGACAGCGGTTGAGCCAGTTCCACAGCGCAACCGAGGGTATCTGCGGTTAACTGATTTACATCTCTTGGGCTGAGGGGTTCGAGGGTGAGGGTATGGATCTGGGTTTGGGCTTTTTTCACCTCGTCGAGCATTAGCATCAAGGGATGGGTCGGGAAGACTTCGTTATCTCGATAGGCTCCGATAATGAACAGATAACCACGATCTCGTTCGGTGAGCAGCAGCTTCAGCAAGTTTAGAGAGGCAGAATCTGCCCACTGCAAATCATCGAGGAAAATAACGAGGGGATGCTTGGCGGTGGTGAAGATGGTGATGAATTTCTGGAACAGCAGATTGAAACGGTTCTGCGCGGCGCTACCGGAGAGTTCGGGAACGGGGGGTTGGGGACCGATGACCTGTTGCAGTTCGGGAATGACTTCGACCAGTACCTGACCATTGTCACCGACGGCACTCAGGATATGGGCTTTCCACTCTTGTAGTTGAGTGTCATCACTGCTCAACAGTTGTCCCATCAGGTCGCGGAAGGCTTGGACAAAGGCACTAAAGGGAAGATTACGGTTGAATTGGTCGTATTTTCCTTTAATGAAGTAGCCATGCCAACGGACAATGGGTTTATGGACTTCATTGACGACGGCGGTTTTGCCAATGCCGGAAAATCCGGCGACTAACATCAGTTCGGAGGCTCCGTTGGCGACCCGACCAAAGGCTTCGAGTAAGGTTTGTACTTCGATTTCCCGTCCGTAGAGTTTTTCGGGGATTAAAAAGCGATCATTGATATCCCGCTCACCTAAGTTAAACCGGACATCTAGGCTCCCTAGCTGAGCGTGTTGCTGACATTTGAGCAAATCGTTTTTGAGACCGAGGGCGCTTTGATAGCGGTCTTCGGCATTTTTTGCCATTAGTTTGCGAATGATTTCACTGAGCATGGGGGGTAGCTCAGGGTTGAACGCGCAGATGGAAATCGGAGGCTTAGCGATATGGGCATGAACCATTTCCATCGGTTCGTCGGCTTGGAAGGGTAATTGTCCGGTCAGTAGTTCAAAAAAGGTGACTCCCAAGGAGTAGAAATCGCTGCGATAGTCAATGCCTCGGTTCATTCGCCCGGTTTGTTCGGGTGAGATATAAGCGAGAGTGCCTTCTAGAATGTTGGGATTTTGAATTTCTTGGGTTTCGCGGGGGAGCAGGGAGGCAATGCTGAAGTCAATAAGCTTAATCTCGCCGGTGTTGGGTTGAATGAGGATGTTGGCGGGTTTGATGTCTTTGTGAATAATTCGTTGCTGATGAAGCTGGTGGAGCACATCGACGATTTGCGTGGCAATGGGCCAGAATTGCTCGATGGTGAGGGGGGAAGCTTGGATGTAGTGACGTAGGGAGATGCCTCCGATATCGACCATGACTAAGGCATAGCCATTGCCATAAGGTTCTAGACTCCTCGGTTGGACAATGCCAGAGATGGGCAGGTTTTTAGCAATGGCATACTGATTGCGAAACTGTACTAATTCGCTGAAGCTAGGATACTCGTGTCGCAGTGTCTTAATCACCACTGGACCTTGTTGCAACTGTTCCAAGCCTCGATAGACTGCGGTTCTTGAACCCAGATACAACTGTTCTACCAAGGTGTAACCACTTATTTTTGGGAATTGCTTTGCTAGAGTAGTCATATATTTAGGAGGAGGGCTTTGATTCCATTAGGATTCCCTAAAATTTTACTGAAGTTACCAATAAATTAACAGTAAAATTATTTTAATTAGATAAATATTTTTAAATTTTTTTTAGATGAATAAAAAAGAACAAATCTCACTTATTTTATTAAACAAAGTTAGTAGAATTGGTCTTTTTAAACAAAGTTATGCTTAAATTTAATTAGAAATATTTTATTTAAGTTTTTAAACGGAATTAACTAATATTAAATTTATATTACAACGAATAGTAAGGGTTAGTCAAGAGTAGAAAAGTTTTTAGTGATTTTATTTTCTACAATTTTGCTAGGGTATGGAAAAGAAGATTTTATCAACCTGAGCTTTAAAAGTTTCTTAAGTAGAAAAACTTATCGTGGCTCATTTCTGAAATTTTTTAGCTTTTCACCACTCAATTAGGGTTTTTGCAAGAAGATTTACCCTATCATAATCTAGCGTTTGACCACTATCGGCAGCCCTTTTTTGAAAAAGACGGATAAAGATTATTTTTAATAGCATAGTTGGCAAGTCAGAACAAGAATTAAAAATTTTTGTGATTTCGATCATTGAAATATAAATTCGTTTAGTTTATATTTCAAACGTTCAAAAAATCCCAAAATTTCTGAACTAGTTTCCGTCGCTGAAACTTAGGTAGTTAAGATAAAAAATGCAAAAAGCTGGCAGTATAAAACCTCATCCTACTCAAACCAAAAACCTGTACTAACAAAAATGGGGTAAAGCCGAGAGGTATAGTCGAGGGGAATGTTGCCTTCCACCCCTCTCTAACGATCCCGTGCGTGCGATTATTCACCGTCCACACCTACAAATGCCTTGGCTTGTGACACGCTATGCCAACTAAATAACAGTTAGGGGTGGGGTATTGATTTGGTAGGCCGGAGAATTTTGATGATGAGATAATGCCAGTGTTCTAAAGAGCGAAAATTCAGCCTGAGCCTATGAATTTTTAGAGAAGTTTAAGATATCATGGGGCTGGTGGATTTTATAAGGCCAATGATTTTTTGAGAGCTAGTAAGACTCCAAGAACCCTTGGATGGGGGTGGGACAGACGGATGTTTGGGGCCGGTGGAACTCCGAGGGCCGATGAATCTAAAGAAGCTCTTGAACATGAAGAGGCCGGTGTCATGCTTGAAAATACTTAAACTCATGGCTGTTTCAGGCCGGCATAGAGAAAATGTACATCATCGGCCTCCCCGCCACCACCGGCATCACCAGCCTGCTAAAGTTCCTAGCGACCCCCGGCACCACCAGCGCCAGCAACACCATTGGATTCACCGCCGCCACCCGCAGCCAGAGACATCACGGGCCTCCCTGCCACCACCGGCATCCAGAGACTTCACCAACTTTACCGACTTCCCCGGCCACCACTGGCCAATATCGTATCCCACCTGCACCACCAACTTCCTCAACACCTTGAACCTCACGGGCCACCCTAGATGTAATAAAGCCGGTTAATCTAGTCTGTATGATTTGCAGTGGTTAACCACTGTTGTTCGTGTAAGCGCTGCCATGCCTTGCAAATATGTTCAGCTTTGAAGAGTTGACGTTTACGTTCGCTCCATTGATGCACTAGCAAAATCGCTTCGTTGCTATCTTCTACTGCTTTAGAATTTTCTTGAGCCACCCAATGAGTTGTCGCTAACAATTCCATACCGTAAGGTGTTTCAAATCCAAAAATCAGATCGCCGACTCTTTGTAAACGCTCTTGAGCTTCTGGATCTGTTGCTAAACATTTCTGTGCTGCTTCTCTTCCTTCTGGCAATACATAAATTTCAGCATTCTGAGCTTTACTGCTACCATCACCATAACCACCAATATAGTGGTCTTCCAGAAGCTCTAAAACTTTATTAAGGTTATGAGCATAAGGGCCATATTGTTGTTTTTCATATCGTAGTTTTAAAGGTTCTCCAGCTACTTGCAGAAAATAGGCAAGTTTTTGGATTTCTAATTTGGTTAGCTCATAACCTGGAATTCCATAAAGCTCTAAGAGACAAATTAATAATGCAAGAGAACGAGTCATATTCGGCTTTTTAATGGCAACCGAGATTTTTTCAGCAGCAGGTGCACCTGTTGGCTCAAAGATAATCACCTGTACTTCTGGAAGTTGAGCTAAAGCTGATTCTATTAGCGGCTTCACTTCTGTCCAATTTAAACCACCATTCCCGCATCCTAATGGGGGGATAGCAATCGAAGTAATGCCTAATTGTTGAATTTCTTCAACTAATGCCTTCAGCCCGCTTTTGATATCTTCTATTTTTGATTTTTCTTTCCAATGACGTTTGGTAGGAAAGTTGATGATGTACCTGGGATAAAGAAGCAAACCTGTCGATACTGTAAACATCCGACCTGGCTCTACTTCTTTTGCATGGCAGGCTTTCTCATATTGGCGGAAGTTTTCGGGAAAAGCTCGTTTAAATTGCAAGGCGATACCTTTACCCATGACACCAACGCAGTTGACGGTGTTGACTAGGGCTTTTGCTTCTTACTTTAATAGACTGCCTGGCTTAAACTGGATTATTACTTTTTTTATCCGTCATTGACTAGATTCCAATTAAAATTATTTAGCTTTTGCTACTTTGATTTTATTGTATTTATAGTTTAACTAGTTTTTGTATAACTGGCAATAAGTGTCACAGAGTTTTAGAATCTAAAGTTTACAAGCGTGGCTAAAATACAATTTGTTGTGCAGCAACAGAGACATACCCAGTTGCCAAAAATTTATGTTTTTAAAATATTTGAAATACGGCTAAATAAAATAATGAACGGGCTTAAGTAGGCTTAAAAAATGTTGACGAAGCGTGGTTGTTTTAAAGTTTATTATGTAGGTACGCTAACATTCGTGTGTTACCAAAATTTTGTTTTAATTCCGTGATTACAAGTAATGAAATTTAAATCAAGTTAACTAAAAATCCATTTAAATACACCGATCCCGATGAATCTATGCTATTTGGTTGTATTTGGAAAAATTAATGAACGCGGAAATACAGCGATGGGGGGCAAATGACTTTTTTAAAATTGGTGGATGCGGTAGATATTTATTATTAAACTAATAGATTTATTAAGGCTATTCAATAGTTCGGGATTGGTGGATATTGAGATGCCGATGGATTGTTGTGTAACAGCGATTGAACACAGCCTAATGAAAGTTTATACGGCAATTTACGAGGTGGTGCTGCGCCAAGTGCAGAGCATAAATGGTCAAGTGTTACCGATCCATGATATTTTCAAGAGATGAAAATTGCAAATCGCGTATCAGTTTAAGGACATGAAGCTAGATAGCGCAAGGCATATTGAAATGTTGGATAGATTAATTGCTCAGCACGAAGATTTTTGGGTAAAGAAATTGGCGACGCTAGAGCCAATTACAATTCCCTATGTAGATCCGATGGCATCACACTTGGAACAGAAACACTACACAAGTGTAAAGATGTCTATAGCGCATGAGGTCACAACGTTTCTGGAGGAGAGCCAGCGCGAATGGAATCAAGGCGACTTCCTGTTTGCTGCTTTTGCTACTTATCTAGCCCGTATTGTAGGAACTGGATGTTTTGATATCGGATATAAAGACGTAGAGGTGCAACGGGATCTGATAGGGCTCGAAGACTTGTTTGCATCAATTGTTCCTTGTCGCGTAGAGATAAACTATGAGCAAAGTTTTGAAGAAGTTTTTAAAGGTTTTAGGGAGCAAGTGGAGTTGACCAAACTTCACAAAACTTATGCCTGTGATGTCGTATTTAAGTATCCCGCTCTTCGTTCATTGCCTGATTTAAGTCGTGAGCCGATGTTTCCGGTTGTCGTAGAACGGGTAGAAAAACTAGACGACAACCAAGCCGGGTTTGGGGATGAGTTAACTCTGGTCATTCCCTCAGAGGGGAAAGAATGCTGTTGGATCTATAACGCCGAGGCATTGGATGGTGACAGCATTGCTAGGATGTTGGCTCAGTTTGCTACTTTTTTGCAAAGTATTGTAACTGACCCCGAAAGGCGCGTTGCCGATTTGCCTCTGTTATCTGAGCCGGAGCGTCACAAAATTCTGGTGGAGTGGAATGATACTCAGGCAGATTATCCCAAGGATAAGTGTATCCATCAGTTATTTGAGGAGCAGGTTGAGCGGACACCGAATGCGGTGGCGGTAGTTTATGAAGACAAACAGTTGACCTATCGGCAACTGAATGCCAGAGCGAATCAGCTAGCGCACTACCTGCAAAAACTCGGCGTGGGGCCAGAGGTTTTAGTGGGGATTTTTGTCGAGCGCTCGCTTGAAATGATGGTGGGGCTTCTCGGTATTCTCAAAGCGGGTGGAGCCTACGTGCCTTTAGATCCTGCGTATCCGAAAGAACGTCTAGCGTTCATGTTGTCAGACTCACAGGTTTCGGTGCTATTAACCCAAGAGAAGTTGCTAACGGGATTGCCTGAGCAAGAGGCTTTAGCGATCTGCTTGGATACAGGCTGGGGGGTAATTTCCCAGGAGAGTGAAGAAAATCTCCACAGCTGGGTTAATGCCGCCAACTTGGCTTATATAATTTACACCTCTGGGTCAACCGGGAAACCAAAGGGAACGATGATTGTCCACCGAGGTTTGGTCAATTATCTTAGCTGGTGCATAAAAGCCTATGCAATAGCCGATGGGGTTGGTTCTCCGGTTCATTCTTCGATTGGGTTCGACGCGACTATTACCAGTTTATTCTCTCCCCTATTGGTAGGACAGAGGGTAGTCTTTCTCCCAGAGAAGCAAGAGATAGAAGCTCTTAGTGCCGTCTTGTGTTCTCAAAGTAATTTTAGCCTCGTCAAAATCACCCCAGCCCATCTGGTACTACTCAGTGAGTTATTACCCAGTAAGCAGGCAGCCGGTCAGACAAGAGCCTTAATTATCGGTGGCGAGGCTCTCTCGAAAAAGAGCATTTCATTCTGGCAGACTCACGCACCTGAAACTAGACTAATCAACGAATACGGTCCAACAGAAACGGTTGTTGGATGCTGTATCTATGAGGTTCCGGCTCAGACCACCCTATCAGGTTTGGTTCCAATTGGTCGTCCGATTGCCAATACTCAGCTTTATATATTGGATCAGTCTCTCCAACCCGTCCCCATCGGAGTCACGGGTGAACTGCACATCGGTGGCGACGGTTTAGCGCGGGGCTATCTCAACCGGCCAGAGTTGACGACCCAGAAGTTTATCCCTAATCCCTTTAGTAATCAACCTGGAGAACGTCTGTACAAAACTGGAGACTTAGCTCGCTATCTACCGGACGGCAACATCGAGTTTCTCGGTCGTATCGATAATCAGGTGAAAATTCGTGGCTTTCGCATCGAACTCGGCGAGATTGAGGCAGTGCTGATCCAAAACCGGGCTGTCCAGGATGCCTTAGTGATAGACCAGGAGTACGACCTTAATGACAAACGCCTCGTCGCTTATGTAGTTCCCAGCCAGGAGCAAGTCCTCTCCATCAGTGAACTGCGTCGCGACCTCAAGCAGAAACTGCCCGATCACATGATACCTTTTGCATTTGTGCAGCTCGAAGCGGTGCCGCTGACGCCCAACGGTAAGGTGGATCGTCGCGCTCTGCCAGTGCCTAACCCGACCAGAGCCGAACTAGAAGAAGATTTTGTGGCTCCTCGCACGCCTGTTGAAAAGGTGCTGGCAGAAATCTGGGCTGAAGTGTTGGGCGTCGAGCGAGTCGGCATCCACGACAAGTTCTTGGAATTGGGCGGACATTCCTTACTCGCTATCAGGATTGTAAGTCAGTTGCGTGACACCTTAAAGGTGGAGTTACCTATAAGTACCCTGTTTGCATCCCCAACTGTAGCCGAACTAGCCCAGCGCATTGAGGCTGGTGATCAGGAAAAGCCTTTCTTGCAAGCTCCCCCCATCCGACCCGTTTCCAGGAACCAAAACTTGCCTCTCTCGTGGAACCAGCAGCGACTGTGGTTCCTTGCACAATTAGAACCCTATAGTCCTGTTTATAATGAACCCTTCACCATTCGCTTGGGGGGTGCTATAGACGTAGATGCACTCTCAAAAGCCCTCAAAGAAATCATCAAACGTCACGAAAGCCTGCGTACTCGCTTCATCACAATAGATGGCCAGCCGGTTCAGGTGATAGATCCACCCTCTAGTTTCAACCTAGCAGTGGTGGATCTCCGACAATTTCCAGAAGACCAACGGGAAGCCGAAGCTTTACAGTTGGCAACTAGGGAGTCTAAGCAGTTGTTTGACCTAGCTTCTGGGCCACTGCTGAGAGCTACGTTGATGCAACTGGCTTCGGAGGACTACAGGTTATTCCTGACCGTTCACCACATCGTCATTGATGGGGTTTCGATCTACAGCGTGTTTCTTCCAGAACTCGCAGCACTTTACGAAGCTTTCTCTACCGACAAACCCTTGCCACTAGCAGAACTGCCCATACAATACGTTGACTTTACCCTCTGGCAACGACAATGGCTGGCGGTCGAGATTTTGGAAAGTCAATTAGATTACTGGAAACAGCAGCTACGGGGCGACCTGCCTGTACTACAACTACCTTATGACCGTCCCCGACCCGCCGTTCAGACTTTCCGAGGTGCAAGGCAATGTCTGATACTATCCAAAGACCTAACCTCGTCGCTCAAAACTCTCTCGCAACAAGAGGGAGTCACCCTATTTATGACGCTGCTGGCAGCTTTCAAAACCTTGCTCTACCGCTACACGGGGCAGGAAAACATTGTGGTGGGTACGGTCAGCGCAGGTCGCAACAGACCGGAGATTGAAGGGCTAATCGGGTTTTTCCTCAATACTCTGGTGTTACGTACTGATATGTCGGGTTCCCCTAGTTTTCGACAGCTACTGGGACGAGTGCGGGAAATAACACTAGGAGCTTATGCCCATGAAGACGTGCCTTTTGAGAAGCTAATAGAGGCACTCAAACCTGATCGCAATCTAAGTTATAACCCCTTGTTTCAAGTGGCATTTGTTTTGGAACCTCCAATGCCATCTTTGAATTGTGGCTGGACTATGAGCCAGCTAGATATCCAAACCGATACGGCGAAGCTTGATTTGACCCTCGAACTAGACGAAAGACCAGAAGGAATTATTGGCCGCTTTGAATACAACACGGATTTGTTTGAAGCCAGCACTATCTCGCGGATGATCGAGCACTTTCAGACTTTACTAGAAGGGATTGTTACTGACCCCAACAAGAGCCTCTGCGACTTGCCCCTCTTGACGGTAGCCCAACAGCAGCAACTGTTAGTCGAGTGGAATAATACCCAGATAGATTACCCCAATCAAGCCTGTATCCATCAGTTATTTGAAGCCCAAGTAGAGCGCACACCCGATGCAGTCGCGGTGGTTTTTGAAGGGGAACAGCTAACCTATCTCCAGTTGAATCAACGGGCGAATCAACTAGCACACCACCTGCAAAAATTGGGTGTGGAACCAGAAATGCTGGTCGGAATTTGTGTAGAGCGATCACTAGAGATGATCGTAGGACTCCTAGGCATTCTCAAAGCTGGTGGGGCTTATTTGCCGTTAGACCCATCGTATCCCCAGGATCGTCTAGCCTTTATGCTAGAAGATGCCCAGGTGTCGGTGCTATTAACCCAACATTCCCTAGTCTCCGGTTTTTCCGAGTACAAAGCACAGCGTTTCTGCTTGGATACCGACTGGGAAGTAATCGCCGAAGAGAGCGAGGAAAAACCCCTCAGCAGCGTGATGGCAAATAATCTAGCTTACACAATCTACACATCGGGTTCTACAGGAAAACCCAAAGGAGTGCTAGTAACCCATCAAAACCTAGTCCACTCCACCAGTGCTCGTCTTTCTTATTACAGCGAACCCGTCACCAGTTTCTTCTTACTTTCGTCGTTTGGCTTTGACAGTTCTATTGCCGGCATCTTTTGGACATTGTGCCAGGGAGGCATACTTGTATTACCCCCAGCAAAGTTCCAACAAGAGTTATTACAGCTTACAAAGTTAATTGCTCAACATCGTATATCGCACTTATTGAGTCTCCCCTCTCTTTATAACCTGATTTTGGAGCAAGCGGAACCACAACAGCTAACTTGTCTTCGTGCGGTTATTGTGGCCGGAGAACCGTGTCCGAGAGAGTTGGTTGAACGCCATACTAAGCTTCAGGCTCACACATCTTTGTTCAACGAATACGGGCCAACAGAAGGAACGGTCTGGAGCAGTGTATATCATTGTCAGTCTTCGGAACTCAGAACACAGGTTCCGATTGGTCGCCCTATTGCCAATATGCAGATATATCTGCTAGATAAATATTTGAATCCTGTTCCCATTGGTGTACGCGGTGAGATCCATATTGGGGGTGCAGGCATCGCTCAAGGATACCTCAACCGCCCCGATTTGACCAAAGATAAATTTATTCCCAACCCCTTTAGCAATGAACCGGGGACGCGCCTTTATAAAACTGGGGATCTAGCTCGTTATCTACCCGATGGCAACATTGAGTTTCTCGGTCGCATAGATAATCAGGTAAAAATTCGTGGTTTCCGCATCGAAGTAGGGGAGGTTGAGTCAACTCTATCGCAATATCCTAATGTGCAGCAGTGTGTAGTAACCGCAAGGGTTGACTATGGAAGCGACAAATGTTTAGTGGCTTATATTGTTTCAAACCATGAGCAGAAACCCACTACCGACGAACTACGATGCTTTCTTAAGCAAAAGCTCCCTGACTATATGGTGCCATCAGCCTTCGTTTTCCTAGACACCCTACCCCTAACACCGAATGGAAAAATAGACCAGCGCGCCCTGCCCTCACCCGACGGGCTAAGGCCAGAATCAGCAAGTACCTTTGTGCCTCCCAGCGATGATTTAGAAATCCAACTAACAAAAATTTGGGAAAATATTTTAGGCAAAAAGCCCATTAGTGTCAAGGACAATTTCTTTGATGTGGGAGGGCACTCTCTACTAAGCGTGCGTCTATTAACACAAATCAATAAGGCATTCGGCAAAAGCTTGCCTCTGGCTGCTCTCTTCCAGGCACCCACAGTTGAGCAATTGGCAGGCTTTCTCCGCCAGGAAGGACACTTAAAACTTGGGTCTGCGCTAGCACCGATTCAGCCTCACGGTTCCAAGCCACCTCTTTTTCTTTTTCAAGGTATTGGCATATACCGCGCTTTGGCATCTCATTTGGATTCGGAGCAACCCGTTTATGGGTTATCAATAGAGATGATGAATGCAACAGACGCTTCCTTTAACCCTATTGAACTCGCGGCTCATTACATCAAAGAAATACGAATAGTCCAGCCTCATGGTCCCTATTTTCTAGGCGGTTTATGCTTTGGAGGAATGGTAGCACTCGAAGTAGCTCAACAGCTTCACGCAGAGGGTGAAAAGGTAGCTCTGCTAGCTTTGTTGGATACCCTCGGTTTAGGTGCATACACACCCAAGCCTATTCACAAGCGGGCTTTGGGCTTCTTGAGTAATCTTGTGGAATTCGGCCCTGCCTATGGTCTGAAGAAAGTCAATGATTTGAGCAAAAAGCTTCAGAGGATTTACTACAAATTTTTCCACGCTAACGGTCTTGGTGGGTCAAACAACACTGGATACGAAACTTTTACCGAGGCATACGGAGAAGCCCAAACCCAATATATACCGCAAGCCTACTCAGGTCGAATAACGCTTTTTGTATCTAGTATGCAAACTATGGTAAGCGACTCCTGGTACGATCCTAAGTTGGTAGACATTGATAGTAAATTCGGCTGGGGTGCGCTGGCTGTTGGAGGATTGGATATCTATGAAGTTCCTGGTGGACATCTTAGTATGTTACAAGAACCCCATGTACAAGTGCTAGCTGAAAAATTGAAAGCTTGTATAGATCGTGTGCAGGCGGATGATTTAGCTCAGATTCCGTCTCTGTGTTCAGACTCGTTTGTCTGCGATAACGAAGATTTCGAGGGGTAGCACATTTAGATAATGCTAACAAAATCATTGTATCACATTTATCTGGAATACGCTGTATGCCACCCCCAATACCTCTTTAACCTCATCAATTAACCGCTCAAAAAGCGGGTTTCCCCAACTCATATACTAGACATCTCCCGAAACTCTCAAAGCTGCTCTCTGACTAGCTTTTATTCTTTAAGTAAAGGCACAGATGATTACCTACCCTACACTATAAAATAAGGTTTTGAGTTTATGGCTATTGCTAACTCAGCTTAAAAATCGAGGA
>DATNQN010000144.1 GCA_036703985.1 Leptolyngbyaceae cyanobacterium | reverse complement strand
GGGGATGGGGGGAGTGGGAGAGTGGGGGAGGGGGAGTGGGAGAGGTTTGTAAAACGCTAATAACTGGCTTAATTTCAACCAATGATATTAGGAGTTACACAGATGTTTCCTTCTTTTGCCACTCTCTTTCTCTTTCTGATTTTACCCTTTCAACCTTTGATTCTTACTGCTGTTTTTTTTGTGTTGGTAGGAGCCACCTAGAAGAGTTACTAATCATGTTAACTAATGTGCCTAGTATTCGGTTGTACTGCCGATAAAGTTCTCTACCAACTTCGATATCTAAGTAGCCACATTTTACAGCAAATTCAATCCATGTTTGAGTTTCAGCAGCTTCTGCTTCCGCGTCACTTAATTTGGATATAAAAGCACCTTCATAACGCCTTTTACGCCATGCCTCTGATAAGTTTGCACAAACAGAACGTGATGACCGACGAATTTGGTCAACCAACGAGTATCTTTCTTCAACGGGAAATTTCTTAGAAAGTTCAAAAATTTGCATAGCTACCTCAAAAGCAAGTTGGTAAACTTCCAAATCTCGATGAGATTGAATTTGTTTACGGCTCATTTTAAACCCTCCTTTTTCCTTCCTTCTTTTATTATCCCCCACTCACCCCCTCACCCACTCCCCCACTCTCCCCCTTAACACTATGCTTAAAGACCCAGACAAAGACTTTGTTTCTGTCAATAAAATCCTTGGTAAGCAAGCATCAATAGGCTTTATTCCAGCCGAACAACTTATTCCTTGGATGGCTATTGCCATCGTTTCATACATTCTCACTAACGGCTTTTTTAGCTTGGGAATGCCTTGGTTTTTCACTACTACGTTCTGGCTAATTATTAGTTGGTGGTTTCTCACAGGAAAGAAACCTCACCTGTTTGTAGATAAGTTCAGATTCCCACCAGGTAGTGAATGGTACAACGGCAATTTATCATACTTACCCCCCGTGACCGAGAAACGACCGCCTGCCCTTCGTACTCGTTTTAAAGATTCGCAAGTTCGCATCAAACTCAAACCCAAACTTGCGCCGAATCAACAAGGAGGTAATAGCAGACTTATGCCATTTCAGAACTACCAAAATCTTCTGTGTCTAGTGACCATTAAAAAAGATAATCGCGAAGTATCAGGTTACTTGCTTAATGAAGGTAGCCAGTATCAAGTTGTATTTGGTTTCCAAACTCAAGGGTTGCATAATCTGCTATATCGTCAGGAAGTTAGCAATGCAGCTACTGCTTTAGAGGAAGGATTAAAAGATATTCCACCGGGCGAGAAGTTGGTATTTCATACAGGTTGCTACAGCAATGACAGTATTCGACAGCAGCAACTAAACGAACAAGTTGAAACTTGCGATCTCAAACCAATTTCAGTATTAATCAGAAACGAACAAAAGCGCGTGCAGGAACTAACGCTAACTGGCACCAGACAGGTGTGGAATCAAACTATTTTCTGTACTTGGACATTTAACGCTCAATCTGGCTCTAAGTCCAACGACCCTTTGAGCAAATTCATCAATGGAATTTTAAATACAGCTAGCGGTATCGCTGCCCAGTTTACCGGAAACGATCGCATTTACAAAGAACGCTTTTACAAGCAATTACTATTGCAATCTTTTGAGCAAGGATACTCAAGTTGGGAAATCCTACTCAATACCAAAATCGGGCTAGAAATTCAACCGATGAATGCTGAACAATTGTGGTCATACTTGTGGAAAAAATTCAACAATACACCTGCATCACTCATTCCCCAATTACTGACTTTAGAAGAAACTGCATCCGATTACAAACTAACGGAAACTATCAACAGCTACAAACACGCTTGCACCATTTTAGTTGAAGGTCAATGCGGTCGTTCCAGTTGTCCAGAACACAAACAAGATAAATCGCGCATCTGGCTAAATGGCAGAAATACGGAATGCGGCGTGCTGACAATGGAAGAAAGTCCCGGTGGTTGGATTAATACTAGAGAACAATTGAGATGGCTATGGAAAGTGATGAGTTCTAGTTACGTTCACGATACCGAAGCAGTGGTGGAAATTAGTGCAGCTTCTAACTTTTTTATTCAAGACAATTTAGCTCGTCAAGCCAAACAATCTAAAACAGCTAGAAAACTTGCTTTGGAAAAAGGGCAAGGGCGAGATGTCGGTGCTGAAGTTAAGCAAGAAGAATCTTTCGATGCTCAGAAAAAAATGTACAAAGGTGCCAAAGCACTGCACGCTGCGGTTGTTTTCTTAGTCTATCGATCGACTCCAGAACAACTCAATCAAGCTTGTCAAATGTTAACCAATAGTTTCGGTTCTGCCAAAGTAATTAGAGAACGAAATATTGCTTGGTTGATATGGCTAGAAACTTTACCAATTACGCTCGGTTGGCTGTTGCACAGCAGTTCGCTCATTAACGAACGTCGCCTTACTTTTGATACAGAAACCGTTGCAGGCGTTTTACCTTTAACTACAGTTCGGGATATCGATTCAACTGGTGTCGAATTTATCACTAAAGGCGGTAAGCCTATTTGCGTTGACCTCATGCACGAGCAAACCAGTCGTGCTGTCATCACCGGGGAAAGCGGTAGCGGTAAGTCAGTTTTGGGATGGCGATTTGCTCTTGATGCTTTAGCTGCTAACATTCCCGTTGTGGGCATGGATATTTCTAGCGGTTCTGGTAGCACGTTTGAAACTGCTCTAGCACTTTTAGGCGATGATGGTGCGTACTACGACATTACCAAAGGTAGCTCTAATTTACTGGAAATTCCCGACCTGCGACGCTTTGATAAAGAGGAACGCTCTCGGCGGTTAGACCAGTGGAAAGAGTTTATTAGAAAATCCCTGACTATTATCAGCATGGGTAAAGTCAACGACCCCAAGTTAGCGCAGCGAGTTGACGCTATTCTGCTGCTGACTTTGAAAAAGTTTCTTGAAGACCCAGAAATAATCGAACGCTACAATGCTGCCTTTGAAAAAGGTTGGAAATCAAGCGAATGGCAAGAAATGCCTACCCTCAAACATTTGCTCAAATTCTGCACTAAGGAACAATTAAATTTACAAAATTTTACTGACCTCGATCGCATTGCCATCAATCAGATTATTACTCAATGTAATGCCCTACTTGCTTCACCTTTAGGAAAAGCGATCGCTAGACCTTCTACATTTTCCCCCGAACCTGCAATTAAGTTTTTCGCTCTCAGCGGTTTGAGCAACGAACAAGACCAATATTTGATGGCGATGAACGCCCATGCTGCTTGTATCCGCAATGCCCTTTCACACCCGAAAAGTTTATTTATTGGAGACGAGCTTTCGATTTTGTTCAAAAAAGATGGCTTTGCTGAAGTAGTAGGCGAGCTTTGTGCAGTCGGACGAAAAAATGGCATTTCTGTGCTGCTGCTTTCCCAAGATATCGATAGCATCTGCGATTGCAGTGCGGGAACGATGATCCTCCAAAACATGGTTTACCGCATTACCGGAAGATTAACATCTAATGCCGTTAATTCTTGGGTTCAGCGTTTGGGATACCCATCAGAAATCATCGGTCAAAATGCTACCGAAGCGTTTCTTCCAAAAGCCACTGAACTCTGCTCAAATTGGCTGATTGAAAAAGGCGGTCGCTTTTGGCAAACACAATTTTATCCAGGCGAAATGGTATTAGCGAGCGTAGCAAATAATCAAACAGAGTTGATGGCTCGCGCTAGAGTGATGGCTCAATATCCCGATACCCTAAAAGGGCGATTATTAGCACTCAAACAGTTTACTTCTGAATACGTACAAGCCATTAAAGAAGGGCGCTCTCTTACCAATATTGGCAAGAATTCTATTAGCGATATTCAGCACAAACAACATTCTGCTCGGATGGCTAGCTGATAACTAATGTGGGTCATTAAACAACAATCTCTAAAGGAGAATAAACGATGAATACCAGAGTAATTATGAGGAAACTTGCTCTCACCATTCCGGCGCTTGGACTAGCATTAATGGTAAGCTCTGTTGAGGCACAAGCTCAAACTTCTGATAAGTTCAACACTACAACTACGATTCCTAGTTCTAGTTTGAATAATCTAAATCCTTCTAGCTTTACTGTTCCTCCTTCTCAAACCCAACAAATCGAGCAACAAATTCAAAAAGATTCTGAAGAGTTTTTAGGTCAAGTTAAGAATCCAATTGATAAAGTATCGGATGCGATCGCCAAAATTACGACGCAACTCGACCAAATGCTGCAATCATTCGTAGGTTCCCTCAAAATCCCAGATTTACAAGAAGTTGTAGCTAAAATAATGAATGGTAACTTCACCGATAATGAAGGTACTAAACTATCTGCAACTTTAGAGAATAAACCACAAGGTTCTTATAGCATTCAATCAGATTTAGCTAACCTTGCCCAACAGCAAACAGCAACTTCAACCGCTTCAGATGCCACTCTCAGTAAAGCTGCTCAGGATAGGCAAGCTCAAATGGCACAAATGGTTGACCAAAATGTTACTAAAAATATTCAACTGGGTGAAGAATCACAAAACCAAGATGTGACGCAACACATCATGCGTAACATTTCTCAACAAACCGCACTAACGGCGCAGAATCAAGGCGTGATTGTACTTCAGAACCAACAAGCGCAGATCGATCGCGCCCTCGCCAATACTTTAAGCGCCCAACAAGCTAAAGAACTCAGCGAGCTAAATGTAACCCAGCGAAGACAAGATGCGGCTGCTGGTACTGCTTCTTCCACGCAAGCCGGACTGTTTCAAATGCCCGGTGGCATTACGTTAGGAGAAAAAGAATAAGTTCAAAAAGAAGTTAGTTAGCGGTCAGTCTTTATTAGTAATTGAAATTGACTGCTGACTAAGCATCGAGGAGTCAGAAAATGTTTGCACTATTTATTGCCCAGACAAGTACAGCAGGACAAGCTTTAGATACCCTTTCTAATGCCATAGAAGTTTCTCAAAAAACAGTCGAATCTTGGAATTTACTATGGTTTAACACTTTCAATACTCAAGAATCTGCTTTGTGGATTGCCTTAGTCAAACTGGGATTAATTTTGGCAGGTATGTCCGTTATCTACTTAGCTGTTACTAGCGGTAAGGAAATCATCGAAAAACAATCTTGGTCTGAACTAATCGCCATGTTAATTTGGCCAATTGTTATTCTATTTTTCTTGAGTAACAATGGCAAGATTTTAGCTGAAAGTGTTAAGTTTATTCATGGGATTGGAGGAGCGCAAGTTCAACAAATATTAGATATCCAATTGGGGGAAATGACATTTAGAAGCGCTCTCACGGATGTCAATCTTACCAGTGCGGCCAAAGAAGAAATTGAAAAGCTTTACAGCGAATGTCAGGGTAAAGTAGGCGAAGCTTTAGTTGAGTGTTGGAATGAGAAAAAAGAAGCAGCGCAAGCTATTCTCAATGAAGCCGAACAAAAGAATGGTAGCCCCCTCAAAAGCTTGCAGCGATTTGTTGAAAATTTAGCCAATGTTACTAATGTCGCCGATATCGCTAGTGGTGATTTTGCCGGACAAGTTTTTCGCTCTACTGTCTTGCCAATTATTCGCTTAATTTTGAGAGCAGTTCAGTGGGCATTTGTCAATATCTTAGAAGCTGCATTGTTGTTAACAGCATTGTTTGCTCCTGTGGCGATGGGTTTATCTTTACTACCATTACAAGGAAAGCCTATTTGGGCTTGGTTAGTTGGATTTATGTCTTTGTTTGGCATCCAGCTTGGCTACAACATTGTGGTGGGATTGGTAGCTATAGTTATCGTCAATTCCGATGCCGAACTTGTCACTGATATTGCTTTCTTATTCTTTTTAGCTGTGTTTGCTCCCGTTTTAGCTATTTCGATCGCTAGAGGCGGCGGTACGGCTTTGTACAATGCGATCGCTAATAATACCAAACAACTTACCGATATTGTAAGCAATGCGATCGGTGTATTTGCTGGCAAGCTGATTTAAAACATTTAATTGCTTTAACAACTGCTATTACTTTACTTCTGGGTGAAGCTTATGACTTTTAAATCATCACCATCTCAACCCTTACTACCCGAATCAAAAAACACTTTAGCTTTGTGCTTCGTGTTGCTAACAGCTATGGTTAGCATTTTGACTGCTGCTGTTGTATTCAATAGCTTGAGCCTCAAAACATTGTCTCAAAAGAAAGTAACATTCGTGCAATTGAAAGATGGAACGACAGCAAGAGTAATGGAAGCAGATGGTTTATACAGAGAACCAAAAACTATCAAGACTTTTGTTTCTTCTTGGGTTAATCTCACCTGGGGGTGGGATGGAAAGATTCCCGGTACAAATGACCCCGATCCAGGGATAAAAATCAAAAAATCTGAAAGAGTTCCTACCAGTGCATGGATGGCTTCTTTGATGATGGAGTCAGAATTTGGAGAAGCTTCTTTGGGGGAACTTGCCAAACTAATACCTAACGGAGTTTTTGAAGGTAAAACTCGTTCTACAGCTTACGTTTCTTACCTTTCCGAACCGAGAGAAATCAAAAAAGGTGTTTGGGAAATTGATGTAATTGCCACCCGTGTCGGACTCGAACAAGGTGTTGGCGAAAGCCGACAACCATTTAATCGCACTATCACTGTCAAAGCAACTGAAGTTCCCATTTCTCCTTTAGGTGAAAATGCCAACTTGGTTGAAAAAACAGTGAATTCCCTACGTTCAGCCGGATTAGAAATTACCAAAATTGTTGAATTTAAACCATAAAGAGGTAGATGATGAATCAACAGAAACGTCCGACAAATACCGAGCAACCGAACTTAGTAACAACTGAAAGTAACGGTAACAAATCAATTGAAACTAACTCAGATTACCAAGCAACACAGGAGTTGGAATCAGCTACTTCAAATAACGATATCGACTTAGATAACTTAGCTGGCTTTAATCCCAATTTACCGCTAACTCTAGAAAGTCAATATCAGTTAGCACAAGATGCAGAAATAACCCAGCCACCACCGATTGCTCAAAGAGGTGTTCCTCGTGCTGTTACGATGTTGATATTAACTGGAGTAACAATATCTATGTTCCTGCTGATTTGGCAGTTTATTAAACCCAAATCGGCTATTAAACCGCTCGCTCAAAAGACAGCAACACCAACTGAAGAATCGGCGATTAAAGATGAAAAGCCAGAATTATTAGCTAGATTGGCTTATCAAGATCAACAAAAGCTGGTAGCACCACCCCTTCAAGCTCAAAAATCACCGCAGCCACAACCAGATGTTAAGTCCACACCGGAACCTTCAACTAAACCAACTCCCCGTCCGGTTATACAACGCACAACCCCGCGTCCAGTCACTACTCGCCCAGCAACACCCCCTCCTAGAACGATCGTGCGAACAGTGACGGTTCCGGCTGCTGCACCGCCACCAAAAACGATCGTGCGAACCGTAACCGTTCCTGCACCTACTCCCAAGCCAACACCATCTGCAAAACCAGCACCATCTGTACCTATCTCCAGTCCAAAACCAACCCCAACACCAGTTCCTGAAAAAATTGACCCATTTGAGCGATGGAATCAGCTAGCGCAATTAGGTCAAACTAGAGGCAATATTGAAATTAGTCAATCTCCACCACTTCAATCGGCTTCGCTACCAACTAGCGATCGCGTTGAATCAACCTCTTCAATAGAAACAGCAACTATACCTGAAATTCAAGTTTCATCAAACCCGACTACCAACCGAGAAGAATTTGACGACTCTTCATTACCAAGGGGTGAACAAATTCCCATTAACGCCTCAAACAGTTTGCCTCAAGATGTCCCAAATGACGATCGCGAATTAGCAACAATACAAACACCTGAAAGGACAGCTAGATCGCTTCCAGAAGACGCGATCGCTCTCAAAGGACATCTGGTGGAAGAATCGCCTAATTCTGAGTCTTTACCAGTTATATCTGACTCTTTATCAGAAGTAGCCCAGAACAATTCTGAATTTTTGGCAGTTACTACTGATAATTCACCATCATCAGAAAAAACATCCACATCTAGCAATCTTTCTCCAGGAGCTTACGGTATTCTCAACCGTACACCAGTTTCTGCTATTAATGCTCCCACCACGCAGATGGTACTGGGAACAACAGCTTCTGGGGCGGTATCGGTTCCCCTACTTTGGGATGAAGATAGCGACTCTCAACTATTCGATCGATTTGCCATTACTTTAACAGAAGATATTCCAGCAGCGGATGGGAAAGTGGCATTAAAAGCTGGAACTGTAATCATTGCTAAAGCTTTGCGCGTCAATAAACGCAATCGCATGGTACAAGCGAGTGGTTCAGCGATTGTCTACACTGATGAATCGGGACAAGTTAAACAACAACAAATTCCTTCTGACGCCATTTTAATCGCAGGTGAAGATGGGAAACCGTTGATTGCTTCTGGTTATCTCGATCCCGGTGACGATATTGCCAAACAAGATATCCTGGTTGGATTATTGTCTGGAGCAGGAAGGGTTGGACAAGTTTTAATTGAACCGAGAGTGAGAAGCCGTAGCACCATTAGTAGTGGCGGTTTTTCTAGAGATACTATTACTGTAGAAAGTCAAAATCCTCAAATTTGGTCTGCCGTTCTTGATGGCTTTTTTACCCCTCTAGCTAGAAGAATCGAAAAACGCTCCGATCGCGCCATCGAAGAATCTTTAAATCGCCCGAATATTGCAATGGTTCCGAAAGGGACTAAAGTTTCCATCACTATCAATCGCTTTTTTGACGTTAATCGATAAATACCATGAATAATTGCTCGAAATTTTCCAAGCTACAACTCCTTGGTTGGTCTTTACTAACAGCAGCGATCGCTGCTGTAACCTACCCAAAAACCACATTTGCTCAATCAGTATCGAGTGGCTATCAAATAGTTAATCGAGAGCTTGCTGTGAATGGTGCTATTGATATTAAAGTTTATCCAGGTCGGGCAAGTGCGATCGATTTCAGCCAAACTGATGAAGTGGTTAGTTATGTACTGATTGCTGACCCTTCGCGTCTGGTGTTCGGTACAGATGCCCAATTAACTAGCGCTCAAGCTAAAACCGTATTCCTGCGACCGATTCAAACTTTGCGATTCCCAGGTGCTACTACTACCCGAATTACCAGTTTATCCCTCAAAACAGTAGATTCTCAAGGTAGACAGCGACTCTATAGTTTTAATGTAATTCCCGCTCGGACTAGTGCCAATCCTAATTATTTGGGAATTCGGATTGCTGCTGTTTCTCCAAGGTTAAGGCAACAGCGGACATCAAATGTTAATGCAGGGCGTTCTATTACTTTATCTGATGTGGAAAGGGGTTTGTTGATTGCAGTACAAAAAAAATATACTGCATCCAACGATCCTGTCGTTTACCAAGTTCAACAGTTTTTAACCAAAATGAGAGAAGATAATTTATCAGCAGCAGACGCGGCGGCAGCAGTGGGAGTAGATTTGTCTGTGATTTTTGAGTTAGCTAAAATTGGCAGAGAGTTGCCATATTCAAGGCCAAATTATTTTAGAACGCCGCCAAGTATTTGAGTGAATGCGTACCAAAACAAGTAAAAAGTAAAAGGACACTCCTCAAATTTTTAAATAAATTGATTTGGGATATTGTTTTTTTACTTTTTACTTACTCCCCATCAATGGTTAAAAAATAAAAGATTAGCTACTATAACATTGTCAAAAATTAAAATTACAATTTTTAATATTTTTAAAGGTAATATCTAGCAATTGGAAGATTGACAATTTGATAATTTTCAGGGTAACTCCTATGCCACTTGCATAGTTAAATTTATCACTTCCGAATGAACCGAAATTTAGAGAAGCTGAGTTATCAACGAAAAAGATAAATAAAGTGGTTATTTAAAGCTGATGAGAAACCTTGAAAAACATCTCGAAAAAAAGTCACCCTATGTCCCATTACGCCTTCTTCTTACAATACCGTTTGCTATACTGATTTCTGCATCAGTTGGTTTAACTAGTTGGATTTCTTTTATCGCTAGTAAACAAACGATGAATGATTTAGTTACACAGTTACTTGACCAAACGACTAAACGGATTGACGAACGTCTAGATTACCTCGACAGTGTTCCCAATGCTAACCGGGTTGCTCGCGAAACCGGACAATTAGTTTTAAAAGATTTACAAATTAGCCCTAACAGTCAGACTTTTATCATAGAACCTTCTGGTCAAATCATTGCCTATTCTACTCCCAGCAAAAGAAATGTTCCACCCGCTGTTATACCTCAGCAAATAGTTCAACAACAGATTTTAATTGAATTATCTATTAATCGATTAATCGAACGGTTTGGTAGTTTGTATGCGCTCGAGCAAAGCCAAACGCTAAATTTTACTCTTTCCGATCGTAAATATTTATTACAAGTTAAGCCTTTTTCTGAATCCGGTATCTTGTCCAAAACCAGTCATGATTGGTTAATTGTAGCTTTAGTACCTGAAACTGATTTCATTCAACAAGTTAATTTCAATATTCGTGCTACATTTGTGTCGTGTTTTTTGACTTTAATTCTTTCTATTTTACTGCTTTTTCTGATTGCTTTGCGAATAGAAATGAAATTGCGGCGGTTGATTGAGGCTACCCAAGCTATTGCAGCAGGCGACCTCAATCAACAAGTGCCAGGTAGTAATGTAGCTGAATTAGAACAATTGGCTCGTGCTTTCAATCAAATGAGTCGGCAGTTGCAACAGTACCACCATCAATCAGAATACTATTCTCTTCGACTTCAGCAGAAAATCGAATCTAAAACTCGTCAATTGAAACATAAAAATCGAGAACTAAAACTTGCTAAAAAGGCAGCAGAAGCAGCTAACCATGCTAAAAGTGCGTTTCTGGCTAACATGAGCCACGAATTAAGGACACCCCTCAATGCCATTATTGGTTTTGCACAGCAACTAACTCGCCATCAGCTAGCGACTCCCGAACAAAGATCCAGTTTAGATATTATTAATCGTAGTGGTTCTCATTTGTTGAAACTGATTAATAATATTCTGTCTTTATCTAAGATAGAGGCTGGTCAAATTCCCTTTGATGAGATAGCTTTTGACTTATATGCCCTTCTGGGTGAACTAGAACAAATGCTGCAATTAAAAGCTAGCTCGAAAGGATTAGAACTGGTATTTGAGTGCTGCGAACGAGTACCACAATACGTGCGAACGGATGAAAGCAAATTACGCCAAGTTCTGCTCAATCTTTTGGAAAATGCGATTAAATTTACCCCTGATGGTGGTACTGTTCAGCTTCAAGTAAAAGTTACCGACCGTTTACCTCCCATTCCCAACCAACCGCTCCGTTCAACTATTCAAGGATTAGTATTTTGCGTAAAGGATACTGGTTACGGTATTGCTCCTGAAGAGATAAATTATTTATTTAAACCGTTTTGGCAAAGTGAAACTGGCAAGCACGCTCAAACTGGCACTGGTTTGGGATTGGCAATTAGCCGTCAATTTATCAAATTAATGGGTGGCAAAATTACAGCCAAAAGCAAGTCAGGAAAAGGAACGGCTTTTCATTTTTATATTCGAGTTGGTTTGGCTAAAGCGACAGAAATTAAAAATTATCAATTATCGCCTAGAGTGATTGGGTTAGCACCCAACCAACCAAAATATCGTATTTTGGTGGTTGATGACCAGTGGGAAAATCGTTTACTTTTAAGTCAGTTTTGTAAGTCAGTTGGTTTTGCAGTTTGGGAAGCATCAAATGGAAGGGAAGCGGTTCAATTATGGCAGCAACATCAGCCACATTTAATTTGGATGGATATTCGGATGCCCGTGCTGGATGGCTATCAAGCTACTCAATTGATTAAAGAGCAACCGTTAGGTAAAGATACATTTGTTATTGCTATTAGTGCTAGCGCTTTTGCTAGCGAACGGGAAAAAGCTTTCCAGGTTGGTTGTAATGATTTTGTATCTAAACCATTTGAAGAGGCTGTGATTCTGGAAAAGATGGCTCTTTATCTTGGTATTCGTTATCTCTACGAACAGCCTCCTTCTAATTCATCCAGAACCCATCAGTTGGTTCCTCGACTTTCGGCTCGCTCTTTAGCTGTACTACCTCAAAAACTGCTTGTTCAATTACACGAGGCTGCTACTCTTGGCGATGATCAAAAGGTTAAACAACTTCTGACACGAATTCCTGATGCTCATCAGGCATTAAAAGTTGCTCTCGTTCAATTGGTTGAGCAGCTTCGATTAGACACAATTAGCGACCTGACTAAATTATATGCTCAAGCTGAAGCAGTATCAAAAGCAAATTGATATTGAGTTTCGAGCCACTTTTTTTGATACTTTTTGTTATGTTTATCAACCAACTTAAAATTTTAATCATAAAATTCAACCTGTTCAGGGGAAGGCATAGATCTCAATAAAAACTTTTTCACTAGATTAAAACTACTATGTTGTAGTAGTCCAGCTAGCTATAAAAGCTTTGAAGTAACGCTCTATGGGCAATCGACAAATTAATTTACGACAATAGAAGAGATTGACCAGGCAAGTGAAATTATTCAACTGCTTGTACTCTCAGTTACTTATACTCGCTTTCTATTAACAGGATAGATATAGTATGCCTTTACCTGGCGGAGCTACTGACAAATTTGGTAATCGTTATGAAGTGCGCTGGACAGTAGCCTGTATGATAGAGGTCATGGACGAGAACGCCGATAGCATCCGTTTAGAACCACCAGGCGTAGAAGGAGAAGGCGTTGAGTTCTGGCTTAGTAAAGGAAACAGTCGTGGATATCACCAGGTTAAAAGGCAGCAGAGTGTTGGAAATTGGACTATAGTTAATTTAAAAAACAAAGAAATTTTGTCAAATTTTTGGAAAAAACTAACAAAGTCTTCCACAGCCGAATGTGTTTTTATTTCTACCGATAGGGCGTTTCAACTAGATGAATTGGCTGATAATGCTAAGAGATCGGCATCTTGGCAGGAGTTTGAGCGAGAGTTCCTGAACTCCGGTAAAGCCCAAACCAGTGAACGACTGAAGAATTTTCAAGAGCTATGCCGATGCTGGAATAACTGCCCGGAAACAGAAGCTTACGAAGCGCTCCAGCGAATTAGTGTGAGAGTGATGGATGAAGAATCTCTCCGTACTAATATTGAAGGTCGAATAGCTGCCTTAGTAGAGGGCGAATCGGCAACAGTTGTAGATGTACTCGCACAATTTGCACTGGACGAAGTTCATCATGAGTTGACAGCACACGACATTTGGCATCATTTGGAAAAAAAACACAGGCTTCGCCGTCGCCAGTGGGGTAAAGATCCCCATGTTTTGACTGCTGTTGACGATGCTAACAATCGCTATTTCTCCCCACTTCGCGATGCGGCGATCGCCAACCAAGTAATTCCCCGTGACGAAGCCCAAACAGTCCTGCGAAAACTAGCTGCTCCAGATACTAAGCGTGGCTTGTTGCTATTAGGCGAAGCCGGAGTTGGTAAAAGCGGTGTCATGCTTCAAGTGCTAGAGGCACTTCGAGATCGAGGAGTGCCAACGTTAGCTTTTCGCATAGACCGTTTAGAACCCACCTTATTACCGAATGATGTTGGTCAGCAGCTAGGTTTGCCCGGTTCTCCAGCCAACGTTTTAGCAGCTGTTGCCCAGAAACGAGATTGTGTATTAATTATTGACCAACTCGATGCAGTAAGTTTAGCTTCTGGTCGTAACCCCCAATTCTTTGATTGTGTGGCGGAAATCATCAAACAGACTCAAGCACATCCAAAAATGCGTGTAGTGCTGGCTTGCCGAAAGTTTGACTTGGATAATGACCACAGATTGCAATGTTTGACAGATATTAATGGCATTGCTGACACTGTGACTATTAACCGCCTGCCTCATCCAACAGTACAAAAAGTTGTTAGTGAACTATATTTAGATGCAATACGATTAAACGCAAAGCAGTTGAATTTGCTGTCTGTTCCCTTACACCTAAGTTTGCTAGCGGAAATTGTAGGAGATTCCACGATTGATGCTCTAGATTTTGGAAGTGCTAAGGATCTGTACGATAAATTTTGGGAGCGCAAGCAGAATTTGTTGCGAGAACATTGCGGTCATTCCGTAGAATGGACACGGGTAATAGATCGGCTTTGTGACTACATCAGTAATCGGCAGACTTTATCAGCTCCTCAAGAGGTTCTCGATGACCGCGCAGATGATGCCAAAGCAATGGCATCTGAACACGTTTTAATCTGGGATAGCAAACGAGTTTCGTTTTTCCATGAAGGTTTTTTCGATTACGCTTTTGCTCGTCGCTTCGTCGCCAAAGGTCTGAAATTATTGCCATTTTTAACAAGCAGCGAGCAACATCTGTTTCGTCGCGCCCAGGTTCGACAAATTCTGCTTCACCAACGCGAGGCAGATTTTGAGTACTACCTTGACAATCTTAGAGAACTGCTCACTAGCTCTGACATTCGCTTCCACTTAAAGCAAGTGATATTTGCTCTGTTAGCAGCACTGAATGACCCAACAGAAGAGGAATGGAAGATAATCGCCTCGCTAATGGGCGCTCAAAATAATCCTCTTACCCAACAAGTCTGGGGAATTTTTCGTCGCTCTGTTGTTTGGTTTCAACTGCTAGACTCTCTTGGAATCATACAGCAGTGGCTAAGAAATGAGACTGAAGAACGCATCGACCAAACAGTAACATTACTATCGATTATGCAAAGGCAGATACCAGACCGGATATCTGAACTAGTAGAACCTTATATTGGGGTATCAGAAATATGGCGTAATCGGCTGAACGAACTTGTACAAAGGGCAGAACTTACTACTGGAGAGCGTTTTTTCAAACTCTTCCTGCGGTTAATTGATGAAGGTATTCTTGACCAAAAAAAAGAAATTATCGATGACACTCGTGATTTCTGGATGCGAATTTATTCCTTAGCCCAGAAGCGACCTAAGTGGGCCTGTGAAGCAATTAGCCATTATTTGAATCGATATTTGGCTCTCAGCCTCGCTACGGAAGAGCCTAATCTATTTCACCGGAAATCCGGCACTCTCCCCCATAGCCAGTTTGCTAAACAAGTTTTAACAAAGAGCGCTCGTAACGCTCCAACTACATTTATCAAATATTTACTTCCTTTTATGCTTCGTGTAATGGAAGCGACAGCATTAAGAGAAGGTAATCTACCTTGGTTAGATCGAGTTTGGGCATATCGCTCTCCTGGGGAAGTTCATAGCATTGATGATGCCTTGCTGAGGGAGATGGAAGTAGCATTATCTAGTTTGGCAAAGAATCAGCCTGAAGATTTTTCTTTTATAGTTGCTGAACAGCTACTTCGCCAATCAAAATTTGAAACAGTTCAGTATCTGTTAATCCATGCTTATGCTGCCAACGGAGAAAAGTTTGCAAATGAAGCCGCTGCTTATCTGTGTGATCAACCAACACGACTCCAAACAGGATATGCAATTTGTAGCGTGGGTAGTGAAGGAGCTTCCTTCTGGGCAACTCGCCAACTCTTAGAGGCAATTACTCCGCACTGTTCTAATAAGCATTTAGCAATGCTTGAGACGACGATCTTGAACTATTATCCTGAGTCAGAAAAAACAGCTGGTATGCACTCTTCTTATGGTCATGCACAGTTTGTGTTGCTCGAAGGCATCACTTCCTCTCGGCGCTCAGAGTCAGTTACCCGTCGCCTACAAGAATGGCAGCGAAAATTTGGTAAAGAGTCAGTAAAAGCACCAAACCCAATTGAGGTAAGTTTGGTTGGCCCTCCGATACCAGAATCGGCAACACAGAAGATGACTGATGAGCAGTGGTTGAGAGCTATTCAGCGCTATGACCGGGATAGCTTGGGCTTCAACAAAGACTGGTCTTTTGCAGGTGGGGCAGGCGAGTTATCACATCTTCTAGAAAAGCAAGTGAAGATTGAACCCAAACGTTTTGCTGCATTAGTTAGCCAGTTTCCAGATGATACCCATCCAAGCTATTTTGAAGCGGTTTTACGGGGCATTGCTGATATTAGCGTGGATATAGAAGCTACAATTCGTTTATCTGAGCAACTTTTTGCTGCATTAGTTAGCCAGTTTCCAGATAATACGCATCCAATTTATGTGAAGGCAGTTCTAAGGAGCATTGCCGATCTTGATGTAAATTTAGAAATTGATATTAGTCTAGATATAGAAACTGATATTGGTGCTGTATGTCAGCGTTGCCATCAATTACCCAATCACCCTTGCGGTCGTTGGATTAGTTGGCTGATTGGCGAATTAGCTGATTTGCCCTGGTCTGAAGAGGCTTTTGATATTGTAACTTGGTATGCCGTAAACGACCCCGATCCAGAGCAAGAGTGGTGGCGCACTGAGACTTCCAACGGACAGGTTTACTGGGGTGGTAATATTGTGGACGCGGGAATTAATTCCACACGCGGAAGTGCTGTGAGCGCGATTACCAAACTAATTTTAGCTGACAAAAATCGGCTCTCTTATTTCCAATTAACTCTCCAACAGATAGTTCAAGACCGCTCAATTGCTGTAAGGTCATGTGTTGCTGAATTACTAATGGTTGTGTTGAATTATGACCGAGATTTAGCTGTCAACTTATTTCAGGAACTTTGTAATACTGAAGATGTGCTTCTGGGAACAGAGACAGTTGAATACTTTTTGTACTACGCCCTACCAACGCACTTTGAAGCACTAAAATCCATTCTTGAACGAATGGTAATATCTGAATCAACCGAAGTAGCCAAGATCGGCGCTCGACAAGCCTGCTTGACATCCTTAGCTATAGAAGAGGCACGTTGGCTTTCTGAACTTTGTCTGTCTGGCACAGAAGCTCATAGAACAGCTGCGGCTGAAATATTTGTTGCCAACTTTCATACAGCAGGTTTTCGTGAGTTCTGCGAAAGTGCATTGGTTCAACTTTTCCACGATCGCAGTCAAGAAGTTCGTTCCCAAGCTGCTAAGTGTTTCTTTTGCTTTGAGGGGGAGCAACTAGGTAATTACGTCAGCTTGATTGAAGCCTTTGTACAGAGTCCTGCATTTACCAGCAACTCCTATGACTTAATCCATGCCTTGGAAAAGACAACAGCCAAACTGCCAGATGTTACCTATCAGATGTGCCAGCAGTTTCTCGACGGCATTAACTCAGATGAGCCTAGTATTCGCGCTCGCACAATTGCTATGGCAGATAAAGTTAGTCTATTGCTCCTGCGGGTATATACCCAAAGCAAACAGGAAGCAATGCGATCGCATTGCCTTGACCTGATTGACCGAATGGCTCAGATCGAAGTCTACGGATTAGATGAAGCCTTAACCCAGTTTGAAAGATAAGTTGTTGGCATCTCTAATTTCTTTGACGCCGGAAAGTACCGTATTGATGGTAATCAAATGAGCCTTCGTACTATTAGCAATGATGCGAGCTAAGGTGGTATTATCCAGTATCGACTAGGCCGGAGAAAATTATTGATGAAATTTGGTTGGCTTGGATGGTACAGTACAGTGGCAATCCTAGCTTAAAACTGCCAACCAAACATTTGTTTATTTAGGCAACTTTGTTATTGCTCATCTGCTAAAAGTGCTTCCATCTGGCTAAGCAGTTTTTCCAAAGCTTTTTGCTTTTTCGGATTGTCCCAAAACTTAGCTACGAGTAACTGACGCGATACTTCTTTCATTCTATTTTTTAAGGTATTTTGTGTTGGTTCTGATTTAGCTGGACGAATAGCTTTAATGCGTTCTTTGATTTGGCTGAGCGACCAATTCTCCTCGATCGCTTCCGACAAAAATTCTTCTCGCTTCTGTGTGTCTTTAATTCGAGCGATCGCGCAAGCCTTCGTATATTCGATGCGTCCTTCCCGCAAGACTCCAATAATATCTTCTGGCAGATTCAACAAAGGTAGCCTACTGGTGACGAAAGATTCCCAACTCATCAGCCCCAAGGAGCTAAACAATTCCTCAATTTCCTGCCCTTGAGAATTACCCAAAACGTTTTGGGTAACTTTTCCTTTTAGTTCGTTTTGCATTCGATACAGTAGGGCACGAGCTTCTTCCAGATTTACTTGCAGCCTGAAAGCCAGTAATTGCAGAATGCCTTCTGTCTCTTCAACCGGATTTAAATCTTCCCGTTGCAAGTTCTCCGTTAAAGATATCACTAGAGCTTGCTCGTCGCTCAGTTCCCTCACTACTACTGGTACGCTGGTAATTCCAACTATTTGAGCGGCTCGATAGCGGCGTTCTCCAGCTACTAGCTCGTAGGTTCCCCCATTTATCGGTCGTACTAGCAATGGTTCTAGGATACCGTGTTCTTTGATAGAAGCTGCCAGTTGTTGTAACTTTTCTGGATCGAAATATCGCCTGGGTTGCTTTGACGGTAACTGGATGGCAGAAATTTCAATCGGTCGTGCAGCTGCCTCTACTTCTGGTTCTCCTAGCAGTGCCGCGACACCTCTAAGTTTACTGGTATAGGGTTGGTCTTTTTTGCTCGAACTCACTTTAGACTCTCTAAACTTTTGGCAATTTTGTTTAATACAGCTACGGCTGGATGTTTGGAGTTAGCTTTAGCTAAAGGTACTCTAGCTTCCGAAGCATCTGGAAAAGCGATCGTGCGAGGAACGGGATCGTAAACTTTGGCCAAAGGAGACAACTGCTCGGTAATAGCTTTAAAAGTTCGCGTTTCTTGTGCTGTACGACCATCGTACATGGTTGGAATGAAACCCGCGATCGCTAAATTGCGATTAGCTGCTTTTCTCAGTCCTGCAATTGTCCTTAATAATAGATCTGTACCTTGAAACGCTTTAAATTGAGTTTGGATCGGCACTAAAACATGAGTAGCTGCTACCAAACTAACGATACTCAATATACCCAAACTGGGAGGACAGTCAATCAGGATAAAATCATAGTTGGGCAGTAGGGGAGCTAAAGCATTTTTCAAGCGCATCTCTCGCATCATACTTGCTACCAATTCTAGTTCGGCAGCGCTTAAATTAATATTAGATGGAGCTATGTCTAAACCGTGAATTTTTCCCTGAATTGCTAATGGTTGTTCTCCCACCACCGCATCGTAAACGGTAGTTTCCAGTTCCACCGGATCGAGTCCCATAAAGGTGGTAAGCGAAGCTTGCGGGTCCATGTCAACTAAAAGCACACGGTTGGGATGACGTAGAGCTAAGTGGTAGCCCAAGTTCATGGTGAGAGTAGTTTTCGAGACACCGCCGCTTTGATTGAATAACGCTATGATGCGCGACATAGGAAAAAATGTTGAAGTGGTTGTGGCGTTTTCCGTTCTGAAAAACTTTGACTTTGGTAACTGATCGGATATAGCTAATTCTATTATTGACAACTCCCCCGTCTGAAGACGAGGGGATTCTTGGTTCATTGGGATAGCTCATGCTACTTGCCCTCCCCAAAATTCACTGCGATGTGCCCCACCGCTGTATAGCCACGTTGCAACACAACTTGCGCTGCTGCCACATCTCGATTAGTTTCATAACCACATTCAGTACAATTATGGACACGCTCAGATAGGAGTTTCTTGCCTGTATGCGTTTGACACTTTGGGCAAGTCTGGCTAGTTCCATTGGCATCAACTTTGGCGAAATACACACCTCGCTTAAAACAGACATGGCTCAAAATATTAAGGAACTGCCCAAATCCTGCATCAAGTGTGTGCTTGCAAAACATTCCTGCTGACATGGCTTTGAGATTCAAATCCTCAGCAAAAACGGTTTGCGCTCGGTCGCATAAATAATGAGCGGTCTTGAAATGAAAGTCTTTCCGACTGTTCGATATGTACTCGTGGTGTTTGGCAATTTCATGGTGTAGCTGACGAAACTTCCTAGACCCTTTTTTCTTGCGCTTCAGTTGACGTTGCAGCAATTTCAGCTTGCGTTGCCCATCTACACAGAACCGAGGTCTATCAATCAACTCTCCATCAGACGTTGCTAAAAAGTGTTCTAATCCTAAATCAATCCCTAGTCCATGACCGGAGGGGAATGCGGATGGTACTTCAACATCGCATTGCAAGGTGAGCATAGCGTAATAGCCAGAAGCTCGTTTCACAACGCGAATTTGCTTGACCTCAAACCCTTCAGGGATTGGACGCGATATGTGTATTTTGACTAAGCCAATCTTGGGCAGATTAACCCAATCTTCACCGTTAAACCGCTTGACAGATTCCAGATTCAACTGAGGAAACACAAATGAGCGCATCCGCTTCTTGAATCTAGGAAAACCGTGTCCGCGCTCCCACATTGCCACAAATGCCGCCTCTAATTGGCGTAACACTTGCTGCAACACATGAGTATGAGGGAGTTTTAATTCAGGGATTGATTTTTTGGCTTCTGCCAAGGTTTTGCACTGACGAGCAAAGGTTGGACGTGGTGCATCAGCATGGATGATGTATTCCTGCCTGATACTGCACGAGTTGATATCACACTTTCGAGAATTAACCCAATCTTTCCGTTCGCGCAACGCAAAGTTGTAAACCTTCCGGCAAATTTCTAGCCAGCGGTCGAAGGTTTCGCGTTGCACGTTGGTAAGAATGAGTTTGTACTCGTAGGTGAGATTCAGCATACAGCCATTATACTCATTGCCTGAATAAATAAGTATATGTTTATTCAAACCCCTTGATGAGGGTATGAAGCTTTGGAGAAAAGCCGTCCTGAAAGGACGGGGCTTGAGACCCATTAATTTCAGTCACCGTGCGCGAGTGCAATGTTTATTTTTTGGATCGGTGGGTTGTAGACTACCGATTGTAAGCTCTTGATATTGGAAGAAAAACGGACAGCGATCGCACTCTGATATTTTGGCCTATGGTGGTAAATAGCGAAATATTAATCACTGTTTTTTCAAAACTTGCTGTTTCCATTCATTTAATTCGTAATTTCCGGTTTCATCTTGGAGATAACGGTGGGGTTGTTGTTGTGCTTTTTTGATTAATTCACTAATGGGTTTAAATTCTTCTCATCTGGCTTCTTTTAATCCTATTACAAAAAATCAGGGGTATGTGCTGTCCGTACTCTTCGACCACTTTTGGAAGTGTAATTTAATTTTATTGGTAGTGGTTGGCCGTAATATTCTAAAACTTCGCGATTATTCTCTAATTTGTCGATGATAATATGTGCTAATTCGCCCCAATGGGATTCAAATTGAATGGTATGACCCATTTCGCCTGAACCATATCTGAGTACGAGAGTTCCAGAGAAACAAAGTACCCCGTCGAACTTGCTTGACAAAATTAGCAAGCTTGATATGATTAGTGTATGAGTCAAGAATCCAGTAAGTTAAGTTCATTTCTTGCATCTGCACGCCAGCATAAAAAACTGACGCTACGTGCTGTTGAAACAGCAACAGGGATTTCAAATGCCTATTTGAGTCAGTTGGAGACAGGTAAAATTCGCTCACCTTCTCCAGTTATCTTGCAGAAGCTCAGTGAGCTTTATGGCATCCCTTACTCAACGATTCTGGAACTCGCTGGTTATCCAGTACCAAAGAGCGAAACATTAGACACATCACTCACAGATATTGCTGCTAGGTTAGGGCCAGTGACTCCAGAAGAGGCAGATGAACTGGCTGATTACTTGAAGTATCTGCGATTAAAGCAAAAGAAGCGGAAATACTAATTATGTGGTCAATATCTGCTGCGAAAACTTTTAGTAGATGTCAACGCCAGTGGTATTACAAGAACTGCTTGAGCAGTTGGAATGCCAAAGATCCTATCCGTCGCCAAGCTTACCTACTTAGCAAATTGCAAAGTATTAGCTCTTGGAGAGGCAACATAGTAGATTCTGTAATTAGTGAAGTAGTTGTGCCTGCACTTAAAATGAGACAAATTCCATCACTAATTAGTGCTCAACAGAGAGCAACTGAGCTATTTGAACGACAATTGAAGTTTGCTTGTCAACACCCTTTATATCAGCCCGGTCTTGCCCCCTCTAAGATAGGGAGCGATTTTGCTGTATTTCACTGTATAGAGTATGACAAGAAAATTCATAAACAGGAATTAGAGCAGGCAAAATTCGAAATCAATCAGGCACTCATAAATTTATTTTCAATGCCTGAGCTTTTCTCAGAACTAAAAGCAGCACAGTATCTTGTTACCCAACCCCCACTTTCATTTATACACACTGATGAACCCGTTAGAGCTGTACCTGACGTTGTTGCATTCTATTCCAACAAGCCTCCCTTAATTATTGATTGGAAGGTTCATACTTTTGGTGTCTATCGAGCTTGGAAACAACTTGGAATTTATGCGCTGGCGCTAAGCGAGGGGAAACCACACAAGGGGTTTCCAAAGTTCTCACAATGGAAGGTTACTGAATTTCGACTTCAGGAGATTCAACTACTGAAGAACAAGATTCGGTCTTATAAATTAGATGAAATGCGTATTGCTGAAATTGATAACTTTATTGCTGAAAGTATCAGCACGATAAAGCTCATCTTGGGGGATGCCAAAAAATCAACAGTTAATCCTCAGAATCTTTTGCCAGCCTCTTCTCCTGAAATTTGTCAGTCCTGTAATTATCGTTCAATTTGTTGGGAGTCTGCATAGTGATGATTACTGAAAGTAATATCTTTCCATTTCTGAATCTTTCCGATCTGGCGACTCAATATCAACTTTATGAAATACGAGGACTAAAAAGCCGTGCGGAATACTATCAAAATCGGCAGAATTTGATTCATCGATTGAGTTATCAATTGAAACACCCAGTTACTATTATTGAGCTTGATGAAAAGCCTTGTTTAGTTGTTTCTGCTGATGCACCTGAAGTGCCAGAACGTTTCCAAGTTATTCGAGGAATTGTTTATTTCAATCCAACTGGGAGTACTTTTGACTTAGATTACTCATTGCGTACTCCACAGAATGATGAAATTTGCCTTCGCTTTCTCCGCTTCATGGTGCAGTCTGCTCTGTTTGAGAACGCACAGTTATGGCAACCTAGTTCTGGATCTCCTTTCTTTGAAAAGGCTCCAATTCAGAACTTTGGATCGATCTTACTATTTCAAGGGTGTTCCGTTCGTCCAACTTTTACTGAAAGTGGGCAGCTTGGACTCTGTGTTGATGTGCAACACAAATTTATTAGTAAAGACCCACTTCCTACTTATTTGATAGAGCAGACTTTTCAGCAATACAAAGCAACACACTGCATTTACCATTTTGGGCATCAATGGTACGAGATTCAATTAAGTGAAGTCTCAGATTTAAACGTCTCAGAAGAAATGATTCCAGATGGTGACAACTGGATTTCTTTGCTGGAATACACTATTAAACGTTCCCGTAAGCCAATCCCTGAAGATTTGGCATCCATAGCTCAAGATGCTTCGGTTGTTCATTATTTTACCAATCAAAACGAGGATAGAGCGGCGATCGCCGCCTTGTGTCATCTGGTGTATGATTCTGGACACCCTAGTATCCAAAAATATCATGCACACACTATCTTAAAACCTGGTGTTCGTCGTTCTAAAATTCGTCAATTAGTCGAGAAGTACCTTCAAGAAATTACGTTTGGCAACGTTGCGCTTAAAGTTAGTCCGACACCTGAACAAGCTCCACAAAAAGTATTTATACTTCCAGACTATAGGTTTGGTAATGGACACAAACTATCTGTTCGCGGCACCGCAGAAGCAGAACAAATAACTTTGGATAAAGTGGGTCAAAAGAGAGCAGAACTTTTGAGAAATCCGGAAGTTGGAATGTACGTGCAGGAGCGCTTCGATCGTCAATACCTCGTGCTGCCTCAGACCGTCGGAGATAGTTTTGGGTCTGTATTTGTCGAGGATCTTCAAAAGTCTGTCGATCGGCTTTACCCAGCAGGTGGTGGCTATCAGCCTGAAGTAATCTACTACCCCGATCGAGGTTTCCGAACTTATATTGAGCAGGGTAAAGCGATTCTAAAAACTGTAGAGGAGAATGGGGTTCAGTCAGGTTATGCAGTTGTAATGCTAAATCCTACTTCCATGCTTCCTCGTCAGCACGATCCGCTTGCAGCTTTAGTAGTTAGAAAACTGAAAGATTTTGACCTTTTTGCAGCAACGATTCACTCAGCAATGGGTAAAGATTGCTATGAGCAACGGTACGATGCAAACGGACAACCATTCTATGCTGTTCGTGACCACATGAATGGGAAATTACAAGGTTATCTTCGTAATGTTGCTTTGAATAAGGTATTGTTGACTAATGAAAAGTGGCCATTTGTTTTAGATACCCCTCTTCTCGCAGATGTCATTATTGGTATTGATGTAAAACACAATACCGCAGGTTACATTGTCATTAACAAGAATGCAGATCGAATTTGGTCCTTACCACCAATCCAATCGACACAAAAAGAGCAGTTATCGAGTGAACAAATTAGGGCTTGCTTGATCGAAATTTTGAGCACAGAAGCTGAATTGGCAACTTATCAACTCGTCCATATTGTGATTCATCGTGATGGTCGAATGTATGAGTGTGAGATTGAAGGGGCAAAACAAGCTATTGATTTACTTAAAACCAAAGGAATCTTGCCTGAAAATGCGACTCTCACAATTCTAGAAATTTCTAAATCTGCTCCAGTATCTTTGCGACTATTTGACATTGTGGGTAGTTCTGGGCAAATTGTGAATAACCCCAAAATTGGCTCCTATCGTATTGTTGGCAATGATGGTTATCTTTGTGCCACGGGACGGCCCTTTTTGAGGAATGGAACCGTTAACCCCTTGCACGTTAGGTATGTTGAGGGTCAACTGGCCTTTGAAAATTGCCTGGAAGACGTTTTTTACTTAACAGCTTTAACTTGGACAAAACCTGATGATTGCAGCCGTTACCCGATTACCACAAAGCTCAACGATCGGAGATTGAGGGAGGACGCTAGTGAGTATGACGAGGACTCTTTCCAATTCAGTCTTCCAGATGACTTTGATTCCGAAGAAACTTCTAGCGAAGTAGTTGATGCTGAACAGGAAGAGGAGACCATAACATGAGTACTATCGGTTTGTATTCCACCTTGTATTCTCGACTTTCAGAGTGTGCTGAACTTCTGGATAAAACTTTAATTCATCTCAAGCAGAAGCAGCAGACAAAAGCTTCGGAACAACAACAGAAATTAGGAAATTTATTAAGCAGTTTGACACAATCACCCAAAGACATAGAAGCTCAACTGTTGATTATGCTGATACAAGATAGCCCACAGAAAAATCTTGCTGAATGGAGCAACGTTGGAAACAAGCTTTTGTCTAATCAAATTACATCCTCAGAAATTGCTAAACTTGAAAATTTAGCAAAAATTCTTGAGTACGAACGAATTGATGCTTCGTCTCGGATGCGAGGTCGCAATGCTTGATGAGTATCTTTCAGGAGCAATTCCACAGTTAATCGAGCGAGGTCGAGTTCTAACCGCTAATATCCCGCGAGATCTACCTAGAGATTACGATGCGCTGAGAGCAACTTGCAAACAGCAAATTGATGAGGTCATTCAAAATCTCAAACTGTTACAGTCCCTTGATGGGGATGAATGTGGCCCAGAACAGTTGAGAATGTTCAAGCGACTTGTAACAGAAATAGATGACCTCGAAACGGTAGGGATTGCTTCTTTAAATCGTGCCTCAAATGACGATCATTATTTGAATGCTCTAATCAGCAAAATCTCTCAGGAGATTAAGTATCCTCGGCTTACTCCAATAGTGACGACTTTATCACAGAGCTATTTTTGCATTTACCCCGCACTAAACCTATTGTGTGTGCCTCTGGTTGAGGGTAGGTTCTTATTACATCTGCCTGATTTGTATCACGAGTTAGCACATCCGTTCTTTAAAGAGAAAAACGATCCTGTTCTAGAACCATTTCAAGCCCAATACATGAATGCAGTTTTTGAGGTTTTAAACCATTTTGAAGAGGAAAAGTCTAAAGCTGAATATCGTCGAGGCCCCAGAACTCTATGTGATTTACTTCATACTTGGCAAAGATCGTGGGTCAAGTTCTGGGTAGAGGAATTTTTCTGTGACTTATACGGTGTGTACACTTTAGGAGCAGCCTTTGTCTGGTCACATCTGCATTTATCAATTAAGCGTGGTGGTGACCCTTACGAAGTCTCTTTTCGAGTAACTTCTCATCCGTGCGATCATGCACGAATGATGATTATGCTCCACGCACTTCACTTGATTGGATTTCAAGATGTAGCTCAGCATATCCAGCAAAAATGGAGTGAATTTCTTAATCACATTTCAGCCTCCCCAGAACCTGAATACCATCGTTGTTATCCGACTAATTTGGTGGAGAAACTTGCCGAGTACGCTTTAGAGGCTGTGAAACAAATTCAGTCTCGAATTGCAACTCCTACAACTCAAGATTCGATTCATACTTTGCTCAACCAAGCGTGGGAAGAGTTTTGGCAAAATCCATCAACCTATGTCAATTGGGAGAAGAAAAAAATTGAAGCTTTGTTCGCGGAGTGCGAACGTCAGTAGCCACGAGCTAACAAGCTGATGAAGCGGATGGGCGTCGTTTCCTCGTAATAGTTATGGCCAGAAGCAGTACGGTAGTGGAACTCTGGCTAGTTGGTTCACCTTTTATCAGCAGAACAGGCTTTAACAACGGTATAGGCAGAAATCTAGACACTACGCCGACCATTTTTGTCGGGGTAATGTTTTTCGGGAACCCTTTTTTTGATACACTGGAAAGCAGTTCGGTTTTACCTTTGAAAGCGGAATTTTTACAAATGCTCTGTATCAAATAAAGGATGTCGCCCAATGTGGCTCAGATACGGCATTGCTCAAGACAGAACCTTGGTGGCGATCGAGGACGTTCCAAGCGGGAAAACTGACCTAAAATGCCCGTACTGCGATGGCGAACTGACCGCCAAGAAGGGACGCCGGAAAGAACATCACTTCGCGCATACCAACGAAACTTGCCGAGAAGTCGATCGCGATAGTCGCTCCGTTCCTTACTTGCCCCTGTACGACAACTTCAATATCTGGCTAACCGGGAAAGAACTCAAGCAACTCAAAGACCTTTGGAACCACTACGGAATCAAAGACATAGGCATTGATGAAAGCCAAGTACCAAAAATTCTAATTAAAGAAAAATTACTGGAACGAAATGTATATCGCTACGGCGGCGAATATCAGTTTACAAGGCTAGGTAAAATCCCCGTTGGGGCATTATCTTTGATGCTCTTCAACCAAGTACAAGAGCCGATGCTGTTAGAGAAGTTGCAGCAGTTGGAAGAAAGCGCACAAACTGCTTATTTGAAAAACTCGCCATTGCTCAACGAATGCTTGCGAGATTTGCAGATTTACCGGGCTGAATTTCGCAAAATCTTACTGCATACTCTCTACTATCTTCAAGCCGATACTGGCGAAATAACCATTTACAAAATTGCGGTAACTCAGCGTAATGTCACTGAAAGATTAGCTGAGATTGAACGAGATTTACGATCGCATTTCCAATCCTTCTCAATTAAAGTATTGGGGCAATGGCCGTATCGCGGCAACGTAGAGAAATACTTTAAGCATCGATATTCTTTTTTTAATTTTTCCATCGGAGACTTGACCGAATACTATAACTTTTTCACTCCCGAACAAGCTAAGTTTGCGCTTCGTGACTTGCGACGGATGGAGCCAAAGTCACTGTCGGGAATTGAGGCAGACATTCTGGCGGGTGAACCAAGTCAAACTGAAAATTTGATTGCAGCACAAGAGCGTGCTGACAGGTGATCGCAAGCAATAAAATTAGGAATGGAACGCGCTAAAAAGTGGGTCTTCCGTAGTTAGTGTGCAAAAAACAAGAACTTTATACTACAAGCCTGACTGGGCAAGGGTTTGATTCTCGAAATTTAAATTATCGGCTAAATCCTTGCCCAGTCAGGCTTTGACCAGGAATTTAGCACAGTAAGTACGGAAGACCCAGTTTTTGGCGAAACCTTCATCTCAAAAAGTTATTGAAGCTTTAGAGCAAGGTTTATCTTTGCGAAAAACGGCTGAACAGGCTGGAGTTGCAGTCAATACAGTCCGCAAAATTCAAAATTGCATTAGTCTACAAAAGGAGGAACTATGTATTTTCCAACACGAAAGTTAGTCAATACAGAGGATATCTGTAGCGCGACAATTAAAGGTAATCGTAACCGTTCAGGGGGTGCGCCTGGGGCGCACCACCCCAAGAGAAGTTTGAGCGTCAATATTCTTCAAAGTTAGGTGTAAGCTCTGAAGAACTTCAGCCCAAACTCTCTTGACCATTGAGCCAATTTAAGAAGAGTACTTAGGGTCAGCAATAGTCAGCAATAAACTGACTATTATATTGCTACAATAAAAATTATCATTCATTTTCAATCTTCACTCTTCATTCGACTTCTGGAAGCAAAGAAGGAGCAGATTTACCGTTCGGCTGACGCTCACGGAAGCCTTCACGAGCATGGGCAACCGCAGTGGTAATAAACTCCAAAATATTACGCTCTTGAGATTTAAGTGTGGTCACCACAGTCAGCATTCGTGCCACAAAAGTACTCCCGGCTTTGGTTTGAGAACCAAAACTGGTACGCCGCCAGATTACCGCCGGACGAATCGCTCTTTCTGCGGCATTGTTCGTTGGTTCAACGTAGGGAGTTGTTACAAACAACCACATTGCACCCTCAACTTTCAGTAGTTGACGACAAGTGCGAACCGTTTTAGCCAAAGGGGTTTTCTCCTTGGACGTAATCTGGTACTCTGCGGCTTGTTGTAACAGTGATATTATTTGCTGACGAATATCTTTGACTAATTCTACAAAATCGTTACGAGCAAGAGTTCCATCCCTTACCCTCTGCCATAATTCAAATAACTTTTCAAGTTGTTGAAGTAATCGATTTCCTAATTCTTGCGATACCCCTGGACGTTCTGAGATTTTGATAAATTCTCTTTTTAGATGTGCCCAACATAATTGCCGACGTTCGATGGTAACCCAGTTATATGCACCATGCCTATCCGAGGTTAAAATTCCAGCAAAGTTCTCACCTAGAAGGTTTTTAGCCGCTTGAGTGCAACGAGTCAGTGCAATCTCAAAAAATGTCACTAGCGGTGTGACTGCTACCCATAGCCAAGCTTGTCTTTGTTGTGGATTTCCACCGTCGATATTAGCTTGATTGAAGCTGGTTTCATCCGCTCCGACAACTTCTTGTTGCTGGATGTAAACATGAGCTTCCTGAACACAATCGGCTACTGCATTGCTGGCTTCCACTCTCAGTTTGTTGACTGTCCCCAAGGACATTGAGATCCCAAACAAGTCGGCCAGGGCGCTTTGTACCATTCGGTGGCTGTTACGGTATAATCCACTCAATAGTGCTACCGTTGCCACTACTCTCACACCGTATCCACTTGGGTTTACGTTGTCTGGCAGTTTGGCACGAGTGTCCTTTCCACATCGCTCACAGGTCAATTGGTGTAGGCGATGTTCTATTACGATTGGTTCAATCGGTGGAATCTCAACTATTTGGTGGCGTAGTGGGTCTGGATCAACTCCATTAAGGCTTTCTCCACAACTTGAGCATTTTATGGGATGATGCTCTATCACCGAGGTGCATTTTTCAATTGGGTATAAGTTGCGGCTTTTTCCTTCATGGCCTGGTTGACCACCTCTTTTCTTGCCGCTTTTTTTCGGTGATTTATGACCAAATCCAGGGGGGTCACTTGAGGGTGGTGATGATGAATTTTTTGATGTCTGATTGACTTTTTCTAATAATTGTTGCTGGACTTCGAGTAATTCAAGAGCCTGTTGTTCTAATAAGTTAATGCGCTGCATCATTAACTCCACCATTTTTTTGACGCTGGCTGGAGTTTTCTCCCAATCCGAGGGGGGAATTTGCTCTATTATGCTGAGGCAATGCAGTTCCATGAGTCTTATCTTATCAGTTTTTGGCTCCTATTTTTGAAGCTTGTCTTTTTACCCAAAAATCTTTACAACTCTTCTTGGGGTGGTGCGCCGCAGGCGCACCCCCTGAACGGTTACAGGTAATCTCGATAATTTGTCCAGTTTAGTTGAAAACTTAAAGTCTAATTTTAAGATAACAATTTCTGACTTTTATCCCACATTCCGCACCCTGAACTGTCACAATCGGAAATTACGGAAATAAAAAAGCAAAGCTTGCATAAAAAGAGACATCTTCCCTCAAAAAAGAGATTCAAGCAGCGATGACTCATCAAAACCTATTCTCAACAAGCAGCAATAAACAATTGTAATTTCCTTGGGTGATTTTACTGCTAATTCTTCTGACTCTTGGTTATTGGCTGCTTGTTGATTCTCAAATATTACTGATGGTAAGCTGGCATTGTATTCTCCATGTACGTGCATTGATGATGAATCTAAGTAAGTCGGCGTGAAAAAACCAAACTATGTAAAGATAAGTAAATACGGAGAATACATCTACTAAGGTGATTGAAATATGGGCGCTCGTTTGAGGGTATTTTTAACTCGTAAGCAAGATGAAACGCTGTTAAAGCTGAGAACTGTGGATGTGCCACAGAAAGTCAAAGACCGAGCAGAGGTAGTCAGGTTAAATGCACATGGGTGGTACGTTGAAAAAATAGCAGATCATTTTAATTGGACTCCACAAACAGTCAGAGAAGTTTTGCATAAATGGCAGACATTTGGGCTGGAGGGACTTTGGGAATTAGCAGGTAGAGGTGGAAAAACCAAGTACACAGAAGAAGACATAGTATATTTGGAAGAATGCCTCAAACAAGAACCCCGTACATATAACAGCCGTCAACTAGCTCAAAAACTTAAGAATGAACGCCAAATTGAAATGAGTCCCGATAGATTAAGACGGGTACTCAAAAAAAGGGGGTCATTTGGAAACGAGCCAGAAAGAGCCACAAAGGAAAACAAGACCCGAAAACCAGAGAAATTAAGCAGGCCGACCTAGATATGTTGGAATTGTCTGCTGCTGCTGGAGAAATAGACCTTACATATTTAGATGAATCAGGTTTCTGTATGTGGAGTGAGCCGAGTTATACATATTACCAACGTGGGGAGCAAAAACATTTAGAGCAAACAAAACGCCGTGGACGCAGATTAAGCATGATTGGTCTTCTTCAACCTTTAATCAGCTTTGTTTACGGCTTAGTTATTGGCGGAGTGAATCGCAAATTTTATATCCAAATGATGGAGCATGAAGCCCAAAAGGCGGAAAAATTGGGACGTATAAGAGTAATAGTGCAGGATAACAGTCCAATACACCGATGCCAAGAAGTACAACAGTTATGGTCAAAGTGGGAAAGTCAGAATTTATACATTTTCTTTTTACCTAAATATTGCTCCGAGATGAATCCAATTGAATTGGAGTGGCAGCATTTGAAAAAAGATGAGCTATCGGGACAAATGTTTGAGGACGAGTTAGACCTTGCTTATGCCGTTATAAATGGGGTGAATGCTAGGGGGGAAACAAGAAAACATAATACAGAACGTATTAAATTTAACAACAATGCTAATTGTTAAATTTTCGTTACATAGTTATAAAGTTCCCCGCCGACTTACTTAAGTGCGATGATGACAGGGATACATTAAATTTTTTGGCAGCTTTTAAGGTAATTGTTAAAAACGTTGATGCTTAGAAAAATTAACCGAATTAGTTTTTGGTAGCTCGGCTTTAATTTGATGAGATTGATTTAAGCATAAAAAAGCTGGAGAATTTAAACTAATCATTGTGTATACACAAAAGATAATTTCCCACCACCTCTCAATATCAAGCCGCGATCGCAATCTCGCATAGTACCCACAAACAAAAATTGACTCTTTGACTGAAATAATCTCGACAAGCCTGGGCTAAACCTCGCCCGGTAGCCACTCCAACCGCACGCACAACGATTGCAGCAAAATTGCCCTTAGATTTGACAGTAGAATCACCGTTAACAGCGCATTCCAAACAATGTTAACCGCGACCCCCAAAGCAATCAGAGGAAGGCATAGAAACGCGCAGACCGATTTCTCATACGGTTTTGTCCCTCAGAATCAAAGCGAATACCTGCAAGTGTACAGATGGGAAAAATTAACTTCTCGGCAGGTACATCATTAGCCAAACTCCTAGTAGTACAACTCCTGCTCCCAACCAGTCATAACGGTCAGGAATGACTCCATCTACTTTCCATCCCCAGATTAATGATAGGGCGACAAAAACTCCACTGTAAGCTGCATAAACTCGCCCAAAATTCGTAGGTTGGAACGTAGGGATGATGCCATAAAGTGTCAACAAAAGCGCTCCAGCTAGGGCGAACCAGATGTTTTTGCCCTCACGCAACCACAACCAAATTAGATAGCCTCCCCCGATTTCACACAACCCAGCCAAGACAAAGTAGAGCAGAGATTTGATAATTTCCATGATTGGCAGTGGAATCAATTCCCTGGTTCCTTCAAATGTTCTGCAACTTCGCGATACAGATTAATAACGTGGCTATCTGCCAAGCTGTAATATACGTTACGACCCTCTTTGCGATGCTTAACCAAGCGCAATGTTCGCAACAGGCGCAGTTGATGAGAAACGCCAGAGTCACTTATTTTTAAGCTAGCCGCCAAGTCACAGACACATAACTCCTGCTTTGCCAAGCAAGATAGCAGGCGCAGACGGCTGGGATCGGCAAGTACGCCAAAAAATTCCGCCATGCGCTGCGCTTCGTCAATTGGCAAGATTTCTGGCTGTAAGGAGCGCACGTTGTCTAGATTGACTAGGTGAGACTCGCAGCTTGGCGCGTCGGACTCCTGGGATAGTGACTTCTGTGAAGGGTTAAGTTCTTTCATTATCAGGGTTTAAGTTTGAGCCTCAATCCGGTCAATCTTCTTAAAGCAAGGCTTTTACACACCTTCAGTATAAGCATAGAATGAGAATCGTTTTAATACCTGAACAACTGCTCATATATTTCACGGATTAGATTACAATGCTGATAATTGCCATTAATTCAGCAAAGTAGCAATGACTCAGACTCCTTCCCTCAAAAACCAACAGATGCAGGTCGGCGGCATGGATTGCGGTAGCTGTGCAGCAAAGATCGAAGCGGGCGTACAGAAAATACCAGGAATCAGCGAAACATCAGTCAGTTTCGCGACGGGACGCTTGAGCGTGACGTATGACCCAAAGCAGGTGAGCGATCGGGAAATCTGCGATCGCGTCATTTCTCTGGGCTACACCATCATCAGCCCAGAGTCTCATGGGGAGGCTAACGATCGCGACCATAGGCATAGTCATGATTCAGGCGAGTTTAACCTGAAAGAAGAACTGCTTCCGGTGCTAGGAGTAGTTGCCCTGCTTGTGCTGGGAATAATCTTTGAAAAGCCTCTGCACGATACTCCCTACAGCATTGGCGAGTATGCCGCCTTCATTCCTGCTTATTTGATTAGCGGCTGGACAGTATTAAAATCGGCTGGACGCAACATTCTCAAGGGGCAAGTATTTGATGAAAATTTCTTAATGACGATCGCAACAGTGGGGGCGATCGCCATTCATCAACTCCCCGAAGCAGTTGCCGTCATGCTATTTTTCCGAATAGGAGAGTTGTTTCAAGAATACTCTGTTGGTCGCGCTCGCCGTTCTATCAAGGCATTGCTAGAAATTCGCCCCGACACTGCCAATTTGAAAGTTAATGGCACAGTGAAAGAAGTCTTCCCAGAAACTGTCAATGTGGGAGACATAATTCTAGTCAAACCAGGAGAAAAGATTCCATTAGATGGGGAAATTCTGGAAGGTAATTCTCAGATTGATACTTCAGCATTAACAGGAGAATCAGTTCCGCGCACAGTGAAAGTTGGAGAAGTTGTCCTGGCAGGTACGATTAACCAGACTGGTGTTCTAACTATTCAAGTCACCAAAAAATTTTGGGAGTCTTCCATCGCCAAAATTATCGATTTAGTAGAAAACGCTACTAGCAAGAAAGCAGAAACCGAGAAATTCATCACCCAATTTGCACGCTACTATACACCCGTTGTAGTTTTTCTGTCGCTGGCTGTAGCCCTTCTGCCACCTCTGTTTATTCCCGGTGCAACTCACACAGAATGGGTTTACCGCGCCCTGATTCTACTGGTTATTTCTTGCCCTTGCGGACTTGTGATTAGTATTCCCTTGGGCTACTTCGGTGGTGTTGGGGGTGCTGCTAAACGAGGCATTCTGGTCAAAGGCTCGACGTTTCTCGATACTTTGGCGGCAGTTAAAACCGTTGTTTTTGATAAAACTGGAACCCTGACCAAAGGCGTGTTTAAAGTGGCGAGGATTGTGACTAAAAACGGTTTTTCTGAGTCAGAATTCCTGGAGATAGCAGCCAAAGCCGAATCTCATTCTAACCACCCAATAGCACAGTCAATTCGAGAAGCATACGGTCAATTAATTGGTGACGCGGATGTAACAGACTACGAAGAAATTGCTGGTCATGGCATTCGAGCGAAAGTGAAAAACCAGGTCGTTTTGGCAGGGAACGACCGTCTCTTGCATCGAGAAAATGTTGACCACGATACTTGCAAAGTAGAGGGTACTGTTGTTCATCTTGCCGTTGATAGACGCTATGCAGGCTACATTTTAATTGCCGATGAAATTAAGGACGATGCAATTAAAGCAATTCAAGATCTTAAAGGTGTTGGAGTTGAGCAAACTATTATGCTCACGGGTGATAACCAAATTGTTGCTAAAAGCATTGCCGAGCGACTGGGCTTAGATTCCTATATTGCCGAATTATTACCCGAAGGAAAAGTAGAAGCGATCGAGAAACTGCTGAGTCGCTCTGGTAAAGGCAAGGTTGCATTTGTGGGCGATGGTATCAACGATGCGCCTGTAATTGCTAGAGCCGACGTAGGTATGGCAATGGGTGGATTGGGATCGGACGCGGCAATCGAAACGGCTGATGTAGTGATTATGACCGATGCCCCGTCTAAAGTGGCAGAGGCGATCCAAGTTGCTAAAAAGACTCGCCAAATTGTCGTGCAAAATATTGTATTGGCGATGGCTATTAAAGGATTATTCATTGCTTTGGGTGCGATCGGAATTGCAACATTGTGGGAGGCAGTATTTGCCGATGTGGGAGTGGCGCTACTGGCAATCTTCAATGCCACAAGAGTCCTCAAGTAGGAAGTTTATCTGAACTCTGAATCAGTATTCGTCTGAAAAACTGCTATTTCAATTGACTGGAATTTATGACTCGTAAACGTTCTACTCCTTGGATTCATCGCTGGTCACGCCCCATTATGGCAGGGATTGCTACGGTTGGAGCGGTTGTAACTGCCTATCTGACGTACACCAAATTTACTGGTAATGAGGCAGCTTGCCCGACAAAAGGCTGTGATATCGTGCTATCCAGCCCCTATGCTACCGTTTTTGGCTTACCACTGGCGTTATTTGGGTTTCTTGCCTACGCCAGCATGGTCGTTTTTGCGATCGCTCCTCTACTAATTAAAGGCAATCATGAACTCCGCTCCAAGTTAGAAAGTTGGACAGGATTGCTGTTATTTCTGGGCGGCACTGCCATGATGGTGTTTAGCGGCTACTTGATGTATTTGCTGGCATTTGAGATTAAAGCAGTTTGCACATACTGCATTGCCTCTGCTTTATTTTCAGCTATCCTGTTTATTTTGGCGATCGTCGGACGGGATTGGCAAGACATCGGACAACTATTTTTTATCGGATTTTTGGTAAGCATAATTGTGCTGGTTGGTACGTTGGGAGTTTACGCCAATATTAAAAACCCCAATATTGCCAACCGCTCAGTTCTCGGAGAAACTGGTTTACCAATTACTACTACTTCAGGTGAGGCAGAAATTGCTCTGGTAGCTCATTTAAAACAAGTGGGAGCTAAGATGTACGGAGCGTTCTGGTGTTCTCACTGTCACGACCAAAAACAACTTTTTGGTAAGGAAGCGTTCAAACAAATCGACTATATTGAATGCGACCCCAAAGGAAAAAATCCTCAACCGAATTTGTGCCAAGCGGCTAAAGTCGCGAGTTATCCAACCTGGGTGATTAACGGTCAATCCGTTTCGGGTACGCAATTTTTGGAGAAATTAGCCCAGATGTCTGGCTACACAGGAGCGCGTAACTTTAAAAATTCAGCATTTGGTGGAAGTTAATACCTAGATATTTCAGCCGTTCGTTACCAACTTTTATAATCGGGTTGGCGTAGCTTCTTTGCGAATAAAGTGAGTCTGAAGAAAACAGAAGAATCGTTATGTCTCAAGCAAAGATTCCCCTAACTGTGAAAGTAAATATCTCTTTTGAGTAGTACAGAAATGACACAACGTAGAAAAAAGTCGCAGTTACTTTGGATTGTTCTGGGACTGCGAATTATCCTTTTTCTAGCCGAAATTGGAGTTGGATTGTGGAGCCGCAGTCTTTCACTTTTGGCAGGGTCGGGACACATATTCTGGGTGGAATCTTTGGCTTTGTTGTCTGAACAAACTGCTCAATTGATGTCTTTAATTCCTCATAAACGCCCTTATTATCAACGCGGTCGCCGCGCCGAAAAGCTTATCCAGTCTACCTTGGCGCTATAGTTGTCTCCCCTTCAGAAAGACCCTTACTATTCTGAGAGGACAGACTTCCGAATCCACCTCACAGCTCGCACTTTTCAAAGACAAACTCAATTCATTCGTTCTGGAGCATGAACGATGACACACATGAGGGTGCAAATTGAGCTGGGTGTACGAGAAGCCCAAAGCACCTTTTTGCGAGAGTTAGCAGGAGGATAAGTCATGGCTATCTGTGGTATAAATTCTTTGGCACTTCAAAACAATATTTTTCATGGCGGTTATCCAAATCCTCAACCTTGCTACGGTTTTCTTACTAGCAAGCATTATTAGTGTAATCACTGGTAGCACTTCCCTGATCACGGTACCTGTAATGCTTCAGTTCAGGAAAAATAGCTCAACTAGCCCGATCTTAAGGCTGGTGATCGGCAAGTTAAATATTAATACTCAATCATGTCTACCCATAACTTAACTTTTGTTGCACAATGACTTTTGATCCCAAACCCAGAATCCTATTCCTATATGGTTCTCTGCGAGAGCGTTCCTACAGCCGACTGCTGGCTGAAAAAGCCGCAAGGATTATCGAATTCTAGGGCGCTGGATGCGAATGTTTACCATTCCCAATCAGTCTTCTGTTGCTAAAGCTTACAACGAGTTCAACGAAGACGGAACCATGAAGGATTCCCCTTATCGCGATCGCGTGATTGATGTCATGGAAGAACTTTATAAGTTTACGCTGCTTCTGCGTGACCAAGTTGATTACCTGACAGACCGCTATAGCGAACGCAAGGAACAAGCAGCCAAGCAGACCATCGAACTAGCCAATAGAGTCCTTGAGGTGAACTCTGGTTTAGGCAAATAAGCTTTTCTCGCTCGGTTTCCACGGAAATAGGAATTGGCGACCTGGCTGTAAAATACCCCTTGACATTGAAGTCAGGTTCAGGGTTTAGGCTGATCTCAGAACTCTGAAAGAGAGGTTTGAGATGGCAAAACGTCTAGTTGAAGTTTTCACGGCTGGGTGTCCCTTGTGCGATGAAACCGTTAAGTTGGTGAGGGAGTTAGTCTGTACTAACTGCGAGGTGCAGGTTTACGATCTGCGTGAAGGGTGTGCCACCAATGAGTGCCGTGAGAAAGCAAACCAGTACGGCATTAACCGCGTCCCTGCTGTTGTTGTAGATGGCAAACTTGCTGAGTGCTGCCAGAATCAGCAGCCAGTATCCCGCGAATTGCTCGTTGCTGCTGGCATTGGGCAAGGATAAATTCCTTAAGGGGGAGGGCAACTCCCCCTGCTGAATTAAAGAGGTGGTAAGAAATTGAAGCAAGGATTGTTCATCAGCGAGTTAAGCCGTCAGCTAGGTGTCCCCGTTCCGACCATTCGCTATTACGAACGCTTGGGACTGCTCAACCCACCATTACGAACACAGTCGCAATATCGCGTCTATTCGGAAGAAGCTAAAGAGCGTCTGCGGTTTATCCAGAAAGCCAAGCACTTTGGGCTTTCCCTTGATGAGATCAAAAAGCTCATTGACATCAGCGTCCAAGGTGTCCCCCCCTGTGCAAGCCTTAAGACAATGGTGAAGCAGCATTTAGATGAGCTGGATTACCGTATCCAGGAAATGATTGAATTCCGTGAGGAATTAGCTAATCGGTATTCAAAGATTGAGGCATTGCTCGAAGATTCATCAACCATACCGAATAATGGAATCTGTGGTAGCACAATTTGTAGGCTTATTGAGCAAGAAAACAATACCGATAGAAACATGACCAGCTCAACAGTTGTTAAATAACATCCTCAACATTGATATTCGAGGCATGGAAGCAAAAAGCAGCCTTATCAGGAAGCATTTAAATGTTAAATGAAGATACCTGTAGGTAAATGAATTTATGCAACTGCCGCTCGGAGTCGGATTTATTGTAATCGGATTATTATCGTTTTGGCAAAGCTACCAAGTCATGTTCAATCGTAATGCTTTGTGGATTGAAGAACAAAAGCTTTTCCAGTCAAAGCTTTGATAGCTGAACGACCCAAAGTACGTCCCAAAAAGTAAGCGACTAAACTTCCTATAAAGCCACCAATTATACTATAAACTCCCGCTAAAATCGGCCCCCATATTGCTCCAGCAACGACTGTTCTAATTTGTAGTCATCTGTGGGATTATTTCCTAATACATAATTTATATAAGAAATCTATTAACTATTTTTTATTGCCTTATTGAGACATCAGTGATTGAATATTCTGTCATTCAAGCTCATAAATTTTGCGGACATTGTATAAAATTTTCTGCTTTCTGTTAATAGCTTTAAAGAAATCGCTTTTATGTAATCTCTACTTTCTAAAAAATTTCACCCTCATTTCACTTGGGTATGAAAAACTGAGTAGTTAGTGCCAGTAACGCTATCTAAGAGATTTGTAGGAGTGACATGGCTAACTTCAGAAAAACTGGCAATATAGCTTTCCGCTCAAAATGTCAACATTCAAGCGCAACTCTCCTCTATTGACTCCAGGACACTCTTAGCGATGAGAATCTGTAACCGCTCTCAATCTTCTACACCACTCCATTGTGTTTCCCTAGCAATGCTGAGCCTGCTGCTAAGCGCTCCTACAGCTGTATTAGCAGGTGCTGGACACGATCACAGTGGTGCAAGTGAATTTCAAGGCGGAAGCGAACCAACTGGTTCTATCCAAGTCGATGCAGAAACCGCCAAACGGTTAGGAATTAAAGTTGAGCCTGTTAAACGGCAGCAGCTAGCGATTGGCATTAAAACCACAGGTCAAATTGAAACCTTGCCCAGCAAGCAAGTGGAAGTTACTACGCCAATTTCAGAAACTAAAGTGGTCGAGCTTCTTGTACAACCCGGAGCATCCGTAACAGCAGGTCAACCCGTCGCCGTTTTATCTAGTTCTGGTCTCGTTGAACTGCGCGTTACATCCGAGGAAAAACGAGCCGAGGGGGAAGCAGATCGTAAGCAGGCTCAAGCAGATTTAAAACTAGCTCAACAAAACTATGAGCGTCAGCAAACCATAGCAGAAGCTGAGATAGCACAAGCAAAAACCCAAGTGGCAGCTGCTCAGAAACAGTATGACCGAGACAAAGCTTTGGTGGATCGCAAAGCAGTCTTAAAAGTAGCTCAAGAAAACTATCAGCGTCAGGTTCAAATAGCACAAGCCGAGATATCACAAGCCCAAACCGAACTGGCAGTCGCTCAGGAACAGTATGACCGAGATAAATTTCTGGTCGATAAGGGAGCGCTCCCACGACGGCAGATGCTCGAATCACAAGCTCGCCTAGCAGAAGCACGCAGCCAAGTGGTTAAGGCTTCTAGCCGCCAGAATGTTCTCCAAGCTGAAACCGAAGTCAAACGCGCCGAGGTGGATCTCCCACTCCGGGAGTTGCGCGAATCTGAAGGCAAACTGGCAGAAGCTAAAGCGCAATTAACTAGGGCAAACCAACGCCGGGACGTTATCGAAGCTGAAGCTCAACTCAAACGCGCTCAGTCAGCTGTTGAAGTAGCTCAATCCCGTATCAAGCTGAGTAACGCCACATATCAAACTCGGCTGCAACAATTGGGCACAAAAGCCAACGACAAGGGGCTGGTAACGGTAACAGCCCCTATTTCTGGTAAAGTTGCCGACCGAGAAGCCACCCTCGGTCAATCATTCGAGGACGCGGGCGGCAAGCTAATGACTATTGTCAATGACAGCCGCGTTTTTGCCACTGCGAATATCTATGAAAAAGATTTAGACAAAGTTAAAACGGGCCAAGCGGTGAGCGTCAAGGTTGCTTCTGTGCCTAATCGTACCTTTAATGGACAAATTGCCACGATTGGGTCGGTGGTGGGAGGCGAAACGCGGGTGGTGCCAGTGAAAGCCGAACTGGACAACCCTGGCGGAGTGCTGAAACCGGGAATGTTTGCCCAACTGGAAGTCCTAACAAGCCAGACACCTAATGCTATTTTGGCTATTCCCAGTTCAGCTGTAGTGGAGGCTAATGGCAAAAAAACAGTTTATGTCGAAAACGGCAATGCCTATCAGCCTGTTGAAGTCACGTTAGGTCAAACGTCCAGGGACATGGTTGAGGTTAAGAGTGGTTTATTCGAGGGGGATTTGATTGTTATCCAGCGTGTCCCTCAACTTTATGCCCAATCTCTGCGGGGGGGAGGCAAGCCGAAAGCGGGAGGCCACGAGCATGGTGACGAGCATGGTGACGAGCATGGTACAGAAAAGGCAACCACTTCTGCTTTGAGTGGATTGCCGTTGCCTTGGTGGTTGGTCATCCCAGCCGGGGGAGCGCTCGCGACTGGCACTTTCATAGCAGGTGCTTCCTGGGCTAGTCGTCGCACTCAGCGTCGGCTTCTGTCCGTGGGCAACTTAGACTACAACCCTCCTAGCTATGAAACAGAGCCTTATCTCAACAACTCCAAGCATCCGGCTGTGTCTCACTCGACGCATCGTGTTGAAGAGAATGACAAGCATCAAGGGCCACACTCTTAGTTGAACTATTATCCCCTTAACTAATAGCTAATACCTGAAATGCTAAGCACTATTATCAAATGGGCGATCGCCCGACGCTGGCTAGTCATCCTCGGTGCAATTGTCGTCACTGTTTGGATATTTCGCACCATCATCCAGATGCCGCTGGATGTCTTCCCCAGCTTTGCACCCCCCCAAGTTGAAATTCAAGCAGAAGCACCTGGACTCGCTCCAGAAGAAGTCGAATCCCTGGTAACTTTACCGATTGAAAGTGCGATTAATGGTACTCCAGGAGTGACGGTGGTACGTTCTTCGAGTGCGGCGGGAATCTCTGCTGTCAAAGTTATCTTTAACTGGGGAACCGATATTTATCAAGCTCGGCAGTTAGTAACGGAGCGATTGCAGCAAGCGACGAGTAAGCTTCCTGAAGGCGTTGAAACGCCACAAATTTCTCCGATTAGCTCCCCCGTTGGCACTGTACTCCAATATGCCTTCACCTCCCAAACAACATCTTTAATGGAGGTGCGGCGGATTGTTGACTGGCAAGTGACAAACCGCCTCTTGGCTGTTCCTGGCGTTAGTCAAGTGACGGCGTATGGCGGTGATGTACGCCAGTATCAAGTATTAGTCGATCCAGAAAAACTGAAAGCCTTTAATGTTTCTCTAGAAGATGTTGTAGAAGCAACAAAAGCCGCAAATGCCAATGCTCCTGGTGGCTATTTAATCACCCCTGACCGAGAAAAGTTAATTCGAGGTATTGGGCGGATTGAAACCATTGAAGACCTAACAAAATCCGTAATTACTGCCCGTAACGGGACACCCGTTAAGATAGCAGATGTCGCTGACGTACAAATCGGTGCAGCACTCAAACGGGGTGACGGCAGCTTTAACGGTCAAAAGGCAGTTATCGTTATGGTTAATAAACAGCCTCTTGCCGATACTCCCACTGTCACCCATGCGATTGAAGCGGCAATAAAAGAGCTGAGAGCAGGCTTACCGAAAGATATCAAAGTAACCGCTACATTCCGTCAGGAAAACTACATCGATTCCTCAATTGAGAATGTTAGGGAGGCTCTAATCGAAGGCAGCATTATCGTTGCCCTTATCCTCATCCCGTTTTTAATGAATTGGCGCAACCTTGCTGTTTGTTTAACTGCCCTTCCCTTATCTTTGCTGGTAGGAATTCTCTTACTAAATTGGTTGGGACAAGGATTGAATACGATGACGTTAGGAGGGTTAGCTGTAGCAATTGGTTCAGCCGTTGATGATGCAATTGTGGACGCGGAAAATGTTTACCGTTGCCTGCGGCTAAATAAATACTCTCTTAACCCGCGTCCGGTTTTAGATATTGTATTTGAAGGCTGTCAGGAGGTGCGTGATTCGGTATTCGGAGCCACGATAATTACCCTTGTTGTCTTCTCTCCAATTTTTGTTTTGACTGGCGTAGAAGGTAGCATTTTTATTCCAATGGGGTTGGGCTATATAGCAGCAGTTATCGCTTCTAGTTTGACAGCCTTGACGGTAACTCCGGCTTTATGTGCTATCTTACTGCCTCACGGTCACTTACCAGAACAGGAACCTTGGGTAGCGAGATTTTTCAAGCGGCTTTATCATCCACTTTTAACGTTTTCTATGCGTTTTTCTGGAATTATCTTGAGCCTTGCTGTCGCTAGTTTGGTGGCAGCGATTGTTATTGTTCCCTCGTTGGGACAGGTGTTTTTACCGGAGTTTCAAGAGCAAACTTTAGTAAATATGTTAATGCTCTATCCGGGTGTATCTCTGGAAGCTACAAATAGCGCGGGTTTGGCACTTCAAGATGCCTTGAAGAATGACCCCAGGTTTCCCTACGTACAGTTGCGTTCGGGACGCGCTCCAGGAGATGCTGAGGCAGCGGGAGTCAACGTGGCACATCTAGATATAGAGTTAAGCGAAGCCGGAATGAAAAACCGGGAGGAGACTCTTGAAAAGCTACGGGAGGAATTTGAAAAATTACCAGGAGTAGCGCCTAATATTGGGGGTTTTATCTCTCACCGGATGGATGAGGTGTTGTCTGGAGTTAGGAGTGCGATCGCACTCAAAATTTTCGGTCCCGACTTAGAGCAACTCCGCACCCTTGGGGGACAGGTGAATGAGGCGATGAAAACTGTTGAAGGAATCGTAGATTTGCAACTTGAACCCCAAGTACCAATCGAACAATTGAATGCTATCCTGCTGCTGGTAGCTTCAGGTGCGATCGCGTGGGAAGCGATTCAGCGCTTTTTAGAATCCAGCCAAAATTTCATCCTCATTTCATCATGACCTGTCATCCTAGTGAAGGAAAGGTTTATTCGCCAAAGGGAAATCTGAAATCCAGTTGGCGTTTTTGATTGCTTTGACAGTTTAGATGAAGAAAATACTGAGATACACTGCTGCATTCGCTTTGGCTACCGCAGCTTCAATTTTCGTCGGCGGCTATGCAACTGCCACAACAGATAATAGTAGGGAATCCAATGTTGAGCGTAATGTGGAATCCCTTTCTAGTGGTTGGCGTCTTGTTAAACAGGTTTTTCAATTACACATTCCCCAGAATAATAACCCTCTTTCCCAGCTAATTATTGATACTCCATCTACGGTAGCTGTAAGTAACGATATTGATGTACGGGATGAGAATGGTCAAAAAATTAACATTAATATTTTTGCAAATGGTAGAAGAATCATTATAGAGTTTCCTGAAAAAACTGTGGTTAACACTAGGCTCTTGATTGAATTAAATAAAGTAAGACAACCAATTCAGGGGCCTGCTTCTATCTATAGATTTTCGGTTAAAGTTGTTGGCAGCGATACAGAAATTTCCATAGATGAAGCTAGATTTTTCACTTTTTAGTTTGTACTTTTCAAACCCATTATTTTTCCGTCTTTGATATTTGTACTAGCAGTTGTTTGTTGTTCTAGAATATTCCTAAATTTATGACCATTTATTTTATAAAAGTACCAGATGATAGGCATAAATTTCACGCTGATTTCATCTCACTATGTCAAGATTATCTAGTAAAAGGCTGGTGGATTAACAAGCCATCAGAAGTTTTTTTTAAACTCTTCTCAAGAAGAAAGAGCATTAGCTGAGCTAAAAAGATTTAGAGAAAAAATTCGATTTGAGGTTTTAGTCAGAAAAATTCCAGAACTTTCTACCGTTGCTATAGAAGAAAGGCTGAAGGACAAGGCAACTCAAATAATCTACAAGTACAAAATTGAAAGTGCTGAAGCTGTTGGAAATATTTTTACAGATATAGATAGTTTCAGTATTTACTTTTATCTTTTTAGTCCTAGCAGGCCGAGAACAAATAGCTATTTTAAAGTCTTTTAAGTTCAGTTGATTTCTAGGTAAAGTTTCTTAAACGAGCTAAAATTTCATCCTGGTTTCATCTCACTCTGTCAATCTAGTAATAACAGGATCATTTGCTAAAAATGAGTCTGTAACTTGGTTAATGCGCTCAATTCCTTACAGGAGTGACAAAGTGAGAACACTAATTTATACTGCTGCCATAGCTTTGGCTCTTGCAGCTTCAATTCCTCCTGACAATGCCAGTGCCAGAACAGAAGGTGGTCTTCATCTTGAGGGAGCGGTACAATTTCCTCAAAATCGGTCGAGAATTGTTAGACATACAATTCGGTTTCACATTCCTCAAGGTAGCAGTCCTCTTTCTCAATTAAATATTGATGTTCCAGAGGGTCTAAGAATAAGTGACAATATCGCTCTAACAGATAAGTCGGGACAGAAAATTAATGCCAATATTTCTATCATGGGCAACAAAATCATAGTCGATTTTCCGCAACCAATTGCTCCTGAATCGAAACTTGAGCTTGACCTGAACAATATAAGAAGAAGAGGTGTTTCTAACGCTTGGATATACCGTGTTTCCGCTAAACTTGTTGGTCTTGAGGCAGATGTCCCCATCGGAATAGCCCGGATTCGTGTCTACTGACGTAAATTGGCTCATCAGATGGTTTATACACTATCAGTTTTGGAAAGAACAGAATTTACTCCTTATACCAGTTTTGGAGGTATTTAAGGTTTACTTTTGGCAAGCCTTATTATCCAATTTAATAACCGATGTATTTGCTATTCTTAGCCTGTAAAAGATTTGATAAGTGAACTCATTTATAACAGAGTTTTCCAGACTAATTGAGAAATATTAGCAGGCGGATATAATAAATCATCAAAAAATTCATCCTCATTTCATTTTTATCTGCAAAACTAATAGGTAAGGAGATTAATCAGTTAGCTTCTCAAAAAGTAAGGCGATGAAAAACTTAGTTTACGCAACAACAATCACTCTGGTACTTGCCTCCTTATTTCCTACTGCTCAGGCGCGAAATCTAAGAGATTATAACGTTACTCATCTAGGCAGTAGCGCTGCAATTCCTAATAACGCTCAATTTCAGAGTGCTACCCATAAGTTAGATGTTTATGTCAAGGTACAAGCTCTTTCATCACTATCAATCGATTTGCCAGAGGATATTAGCATCCGTAGGGGAATTGAAGTGAAGAATCAATCGGGACAGAAAATTGAGGCTGATGTTTCTATCAATAATAGAAAAGCTACAGTCGTTTTCTCCCAACCAGTACCTCCTGAGACCAAGCTATCAATTAATATGCGAGACGTTACTACTCCAGGCTATGACCACATCTGGCTGTACCGAGTTTATGGAAAGATGGTCGGCGCAAATGTAGAAATCCCTCTCGGTACAGCTTGGATTCCAACCTACAAATAGGCTCGGTGAATTTTAATGAAAGTTCTGCTAGTTGAAGATGAGCCAGTCCTGGGTGCGGCAATTAAGCGAACCTTGAACCAGGAAAGATATATTGTTGTGCGATTCGTTTAACCTAAAGTAGGCTGAAAGGCTTACGGGACGGTTAGCTTAGCTGCTTAAGGCAGCTTTGACAACTGATTACATTTGAAGGTGATTGGGTTCCTCCCAAAAGTCCTTCTCCTCAAGTGCAGAGGTAAAAGCATATCCCCTACCCTGATGATTAGCAACCATCTTGTTTGTAAAGCGGGGATAAATGACAGAACTACTGATAGCCAAAATTGGTAACTGTCTAGCAAGAGTTCATGCGTAGCGGAAGCAAAGATGCGTCCGAACCAACGTTAATTTTGATGGTGTAATGGCTGAATCAAATTAACATCTGATTAACACCAAGCCAAAAGGCAAGGATAGGGCATAAGCAGTTGGCGATCTGACTTATAAGCACCGCCCACTAAACCCGTTGGATAGCATCGCGCTAAAGGCTCAATCAATGTGTAATCGGAACGAAGTAACTCTCTTAAGTCTCTGGTAATGTCGATTAACCAGTAAGTAGCTAACGAATGACTTAGGAGAACAGGATTGTATCAGAAGCGAATGCTCTGTTGTAATGACAGAGATATGCAGACAGATACACGGTAATTCCAAAGATGGAGACTAAGTAGCAATTTATATGTCTAAAACGCAGAATATTCTGACGGTGGAATGGAAAGACCTCAACTGGCAAAAGCTAGAAAAGGCCACTTTCAAGTTGCAAAAACGAATCTATCAAGCGAGTGAGCGTGGCGATGTTAAAGCAGTTCGCAAACTTCAAAAGACTCTGATTAGGTCATGGTCTGCAAGATGTATTTCTGTCAGAAAGGTAACTCAAGAAAACCAAGGTATGAATACGGCTGGAGTGGATGGCGTTAAATCGTTAACCCCAAAGCAACGTACTAACTTGGTAGGCAGACTAAGAATTTCTGGAAAATCAAAACCTACTCGTAGGGTAATGATTCCAAAACCAGGAAGTTCTGAAACCCGTCCATTAGGAATACCTACAATAGATGACCGTGCCTTGCAAGCGCTAGTAAAATTAGCGATGGAACCAGAATGGGAGGCCAAATTCGAGCCAAACTCTTATGGTTTCAGACCCGGACGCTCATGCCACGATGCAATTGAAGCAATATTTAACAATATTAGATATAAAGCCAAATATGTGCTTGATGCCGATATTGCCAAATGCGTGCGCCGTGGCAGTCAACACGGTATCCCCAATCTAATTGGGAGAGACTAAGAAGAATGTCTCTAAGTCAACCAACTTACCTAGAGTCGAAAGACAAAAGGGAAAACAGCACGTTGGTAAAGCGGGGGATGGAGAGAAGACGTTTAAACCATTGCCCTGCAAGGCTTGTGTGACAAGGTGAAAGTTAGACTACTTGAAGCCCAATTCTGACGGCATAGGCGATTGCCTATTCCTACAACGTCTAACAGGAATAATCGTTTGTGTGTAGTTTTAAACATTTGAGCAACACAACTTCTTCAAACGATGTCGGCCATCAATGAGACGGCTCAAAGGAATGAGTGGGACACCTAAATCACACTACCACGTACCGAGTTGATGAAGCACGGGATGGCCTACGGGACGCGAGTCCTATGGCTACAGAGTTCTCATAGTAGTCTGAGGACGGGAAAGCCGTCCACATGGCAAAGGAGAACAGGTATTCCTCACACTAAGACCAAGAGGTACGCGAGATGCGGGACGCCGAAACGGTTCTTAATGTAATCCGAGATAGAGGCCAACAAGGGTTGCCTCTGGGAAAAGATGTCTACAGACAACTATTCAACCCGAATTTGTACCTCCGAGCGTACAGTCGCATCTACAAAAATGATGGGGCAATGACGCGAGGAATTACTGAGGAAACTGCTGATGGAATGTCTGTCAAAAAGATTGAGAGCCTCATAGAAGATATTCGCTATGAACGCTTTCGATGGACACCAGTACGACGAGTTAACATTCCTAAAAAGAATGGAAAAACTCGACCGCTTGGTGTCCCTACTTGGAAAGACAAACTGGTTCAAGAAGTGGTACGCTCGATTCTTGAGGCATACTACGAACCTCAATTTTCTGACAGCAGTCACGGTTTCAGACCAGAGCGCGGATGCCACACGGCTTTAACTAATATAGACCGTACCTGGCAAGGAACCAAGTGGTTTATCGAAGGAGACATTCGCGGTTGTTTTGACAACATAGACCATAAAATCTTGATGTCAATCCTGCGCGATAAAATTAAAGATAACCGCTTTCTCAGGTTGATGGAAAATCTGCTCAAAGCAGGTTATTGCGAGCAATGGAAGTATCATTCCACTCTCAGTGGTACGCCTCAAGGCGCAATCGTCTCACCCATTCTCGCCAATATCTATCTCGACAAGTTGGATAAGTTTGTCTGGGAGAATCTAATTCCAGAATATACGCGCGGTCAAAGAAGAGCCGAAAATAAGGAGTATGCCAAACTCCAGAAACTCGCTTGGTACTACAGGAAAACCGGACAAACTTTAAAAGCGCATGAACTGGAAATAAAATACCAGAAAATGCCCTCCAAAGATGTTCGTGACCCTGGGTACAGAAGGCTGTCTTATGTACGCTATGCCGATGACTTTTTACTTGGCTTTATAGGGTCAGTTGCAGAGGCAAAAGAAATCAAGGAAAAACTGAGAACATTTTTAGCTGATAACTTGAAGCTCGATATGTCCTCTGAAAAGACCTTGATTACAAATGCCCACAAAGGAGCGGCAAAGTTTTTGGGGTACTCAGTCGTTGTTCAACAGTCGGACAGTAAGCACACTCAAGGTAGGCGTTCGCTGAACGGCATTATTGGACTCCGAATTCCTGCTCGTTTTGTGGAAGAAAAGTGCGCCCAATACAAGAGGAATGGCAAACCCATTCATCGCCCGGAACTGATTAATGATGACGATTTTACAATCGTCAGCATCTATCAGTCAGAATACAGAGGGTACGTGCAATTCTACAGTCTGGCCCAAAACATTGCATGGCTTTCAAAACTGCAATGGGTCATGTGGAGTTCACTAATGAAAACACTCGCTTGTAAACACAAAACTAGCGTGGCGAAAATCTGCTCCAAGTACCATAAGACGGTCAAGCTCCCACAAGGTCGGCGCAAATGCGTGGAAATTACCATCAATAGGGAAGGTAAGAAACCACTGGTGGCTCGTTTTGGTGGTCTATCGCTAAAACGTAACCCAAAAGCAACCATTCCAGACCTGCCCTTGACCCGAAAGCCGCCAGAAAGAAACGAGCTGATTAAACGGCTCCTTGCGGACGAGTGTGAGGTCTGTGGGGCGAAAGGTGACATTGAAGTTCACCACGTTCGCGCTCTCAAAGACCTCTTGGTAAAGGGAAGGAAGTCTAAACCGCTCTGGATGCAGATTATGTCTGCACGCAGACGAAAGACAATGATTGTTTGTCGCCAATGCCATGACGCCATTCATGCTGGCAAACCTATTTTTAGGCACATCACGGAATAGGAATACTGGAGAGCCGTGTGCCTGGAAATCTCGCAAGCACGGTTCGGAGGGGGCTAGTCGGAAAAGGAACCGGATGGTAACCTCGCTGGCTAGCTACCCACTTTCGACCGTATAGACCATAAAGCATTAATCTCCAAAATAAACACATACCCCACTCTAAGCCGTCAGATAAAATGCTGGCTCAAAGCAGGATACTGTGTGGAAGAAAAACTCTTTCCTACCAATGATGGTACACCACAAGGAGGGGTTATCTCACCCTTACTTGCGAACATTGCCCTACATGGTATGGAAGAAAGAATTAAACAGTTTTCGGAGACACTAAAAGGCCCTAAGCAAAATAATCGTAAAGCCCTTAGTCTAATCCGTTACGCTGATGACTTCGTTATCATTCATGAGGATATTAACGTCGTCAAGAAATGTCAAGAGATTATTTGTGAATGGTTACGTGACATGGGTTTAGAATTAAAACCTAGTAAAACAAAACTGACACATACCTTGAATGAGATTGAGGGAAATATTGGTTTTGAATTTCTTGGATTTCACGTACAGCAGTACAAAGTAGGAAACTACAGATGTGCCAAAACTACTAATGGCATCAAACTAGGTTTTAAAACACTAATCACCCCATCAAAACCCAAAATCAAGATTCATCTGGAAAAGATTGCTAAAGTAATAGATGACCATGTGAATGCCCCTCAAGCTGCTTTAATTAGTAAGCTGAATCCAATCATTAGGGGATGGTCAAACTATTACTCAGCAGTCAGTAGTAAGGAAACTTTCTCAAAAGTTGACTTTCTAATCTATGAAAAGTTAAGAGCATGGGTAAGAAGAAGGGGTAAAGGAGACATCAATAAGGATAAATACTGGAGAACAGTAGGCAATCGAAATTGGTGTTTCAGTACCGAGAATGGAATAGAATTACACAATCACTCAAGAACGCCAATCGTAAGGCATATTAAAGTGAAAGGTGAAGCTAGTCCGTTTAATGGTAACTGGACTTACTGGAGCAAAAGACGTGGCGAGTACCCAGAAACTCCTAATAGAGTGGCAACACTCATTAAGAAACAAAAAGGTATTTGTACACACTGTGGGCTGTACTTTTCCAGTACAGACATTGTAGAAGTTGACCATAAATTACCAATTTCATTAGGTGGTAAAGACCAATATGACAACCTTCAACTACTACATGTAGCGACCTGCAATACTAATCGCTCAAACCTGCAATCAAGACATTTTCAAACCAGGATTAAATGCAACTATAATTGCGCTTCAGCCAGGATTAATTGCAACTGAACCAGGATTAATTGCAACCAACCTGCAATCATCGG